>NZ_JBBNAH010000746.1:0-18747 GCF_037994325.1 Pseudomonas sp. | reverse complement strand
CCTGCTCGCCCTGAACGCTGCCATCGAAGCCGCGCGGGCTGGTGAACAGGGCCGCGGCTTTGCCGTGGTGGCAGACGAAGTACGCTTACTGGCCCAACGCACACAGAAGTCGACGGCCGAAATTCACAGCATGATCGAACGCCTGCAAAGCAACTCGGAAGCGGCGGTCAACGTCATCAACGACAGCAGCAAAGCCTCGCAACTGACCGTCGAACAGGCGCGCCAGGCCGGGGAAAGTTTGACCCTGATTAGCCAGTCGCTACGCAACCTGACCGGTCTTAATGCTTCCATCGCCAGCGCCACCTTGCAGCAGGCGCATGTGGTTGAAGACATCAATCAGAACGTGACCGACGCCGCCAGTCTGGCCCATAACAATGCAGTGGCCGCCGAGCAATCGAGCAGTGCCAGCCAACACCTGAACCAACTGGCCGATGAGCTGAATCGGCTGTTGCGCCAATTTCGCGTATGAGGAATGCATGACGAGCATGGAACACCAGGAGATCAACCTCCAACAACCGGAAAACCAAGACCTGATCTGGGACTTGGCAAGCATGGCCCGGCGAGAGCTGGCCGAGCGTTTTATCCGCTTGTTCGAGAACCGCTTCTGCGTGTATTCCGAGTCGGTGCGCCAGCTCTACACCAACTACACCCTGCACTTCCCCAGCGACCTGGGACGCAAAATGGTGGTGTTACCCAACGCCTACGCCTTCCACGACACCCTGCACGGCATCGACGCCGCCGCCGTGCGCAAAACCGGGTTATGTGTATTGCCGGGCGTATTGGTGGGCAAACCGGGTTTGTTGCTCAGCACCGAAATGAAAGACGACGGCAGCATTCCGAAAACCATGGCCTTTAAACCGGCGCTGGCCCAGATCATCAACAGCCAGAAAAAACTCGGCGACGTGTTTTTGCCGATCATGATGAAAGGCGACCTGCGCGAGTTCGACCAGCAGATGCCCTACATCCACCTGCACCGCCTGCAAGTGAACAAACTCACCCACCTCTCCGTATTCGAACGCGACGACATCCACCAAACCATCACCCGCAAAATGCTGATGCTCTATCGCCAGGCCGATAGTCTGGTGTGTTAAGGCCTACCCGTCGCCCCTGCCTGCGCGGGAATGACGGCGAAGGGTCTGCGAACCCCCGTCGTCCCCGCGCAGGCGGGGACCCAGGTGCACCGAAATCACTGCACCGCTACGTCCGAGCTTAACTCCTGCGTTCTGGATTCCCGCCTGCGCGGGAATGACGGCGCAGGGTCTGCGAACCCCTGTCGTCCCCGCGCAGGCGGGGACCCAGAATCGCAAGCCGGACGATTTTGCCGACGGCTTTAATCCTGGCTAACCGCACCAATCTTGTGAATCGACAAATCGGCGCCGTAGTACTCCTCTTCCTGGCTCAAGCGAATGCCGGTCAGCGCTTTCAGTACGCCATACACCAATAGCCCGCCGAGCAACGCCACCACCACGCCCAAGCCGGTGCCAATCAACTGGCTGATCAGGCTTACACCACCCAAACCGCCAAGCATCTGTTGGCCGAAAATCCCGCAGGCAATGCCGCCCCATACGCCGCACAAGCCATGCAGGGGCCATACGCCCAGCACGTCGTCGATACGCCATTTCACTTGCGTGGCGGTAAAGGCCCAGACAAACAGCGCCCCGGCCACCAAGCCGGTAATCAACGCACCCACCGGGTGCATCAGGTCGGAGCCGGCGCAAATGGCCACCAAGCCGGCCAATGGGCCGTTGTGCAAAAAGCCTGGGTCGTTGCGCCCCACAAACAGCGCCGCTACCGTGCCGCCCACCATGGCCATCAGCGAGTTGACTGCCACCAGGCCGCTGACGCCAGCCATGGTCTGCGCGCTCATGACGTTAAAGCCAAACCAGCCTACGATCAGAATCCACGAACCCAAGGCCAGAAATGGAATATTCGACGGGGCAAAGGCCATCAGCTTGCCGTCGCGATAACGGCCGTTGCGGCTGCCCAACAGCAGCACCGCACCGAGGGCCAACCACCCACCCATGGCATGCACCACCACGGAGCCGGCGAAGTCATGAAAGCTCGCACCAAAACGTTCAGCCAGCCAGGCTTGCAGGCCGAAGTTACCGTTCCAGATCAGGCCTTCAAAGAACGGATAAATAAACGCCACAATCAGCAAGGTGGCGCACAACTGCGGGCCAAACTTGGCGCGCTCGGCAATGCCACCGGAGATGATCGCCGGAATGGCCGCAGCAAAGGTCAGCAGAAAGAAGAATTTGACCAAGGCGTAACCGTGTTCGACGGTCAGCTCGCCGGTAGGCACCATAAAGGTCACGCCATAGGCGACCCAGTAGCCGACAAAAAAGTACGCCAGGGCGGACATGGCAAAGTCGGAGATGATCTTCGACAACGCGTTGACTTGGTTCTTTTGCCGGACTGTGCCAACTTCCAGAAACGCAAAGCCGGCATGCATGGCCAGCACCATCACGGCACCGAGCAAAATAAACACCGTGTTGGAACCATGAATCAGGGTTTGCACGGCACTGTTGAGGTTTTCCATCGACAAAGCGACTCCGGCAGCGAAAAAGCACCAAAGCAGCTCAAAGCCCCACTTGCACGCACCATGATGACGCCATAACGCACCAGTTCTGCTCAGGCAAGCGAACCGATTTAGTACCAGGGAAACGGGCAGGAAATTTGAGCGATCAGTTCTTTTCTTTATTTTTCATCTGGTTGAGCAACACTGTTGCCACCTTGTTAGCAGCTAAAAATGCGCGATTACGGCGCAATGTCAGCCTGTTACGCACCAGCGCAATGCAAGCGCTATACCAGCCCATGCCGAACCCAGGGCGCCATCAGCAGGCTGGCAGAAGATGGAACCATCCGTTTAGCCCACGACTCGAAACCCAAAGCCCCTCACTTACGGAGATTCACTATGGTTAGCAAGGCCAACGAACGCGCTCAGGAAGAGCTTGTCGCCGAGTTCCAAGCCCTTATCGCCGACACCGAAAAACTGCTCGACCACACCGCCAGCCTGGCTGGCGCCGAAGCTGACGAACTGCGCTTGAGCATTCACGACAGCCTCAAACGTGCCCGCGACACCCTGCAACTCACCGAGCAAAGTGTGCGCGAGCGCGCTGAAGAAGCCCTCGCCAATACCGAAGCCTATGTGCAGCAAAACCCGTGGCAGTCGGTTGGCATCGCCGCTGGGGTTGGCTTTCTGCTGGGCCTGTTGGCCTCTCGCCGCTAACTATGAGAGACGGAATGGACGCCCTACCCCCACCCCCTCTGCAAGGCCGCGGCCCCTCGCCCAAACGCTTGAGCGCGGCCTTTTTGGGCTTGCTGCATAGCCATGTCGAACTGTTCGGCATCGAGTTGCAGGAACAGAAAAGCCGCACGTTAAACCTGCTGCTGTTTGCCGGTCTGGCGTTGGTGTTTGCCCTGCTTCTTCTTCTGGGGCTTTCGGCCTTGGTGCTGATCCTGGTGTGGGACAGTTACCGCATTCCCGGCATCATCGGTCTGTGCGTGTTCTATGCCCTGGCGGCGTTAGCCTGCGCAGTGGTGCTGCGCAACCAGATCACCGACGAGCATTCCCCTTTCAGTGCCACCCTTGAAGAGTTGGCCCGTGACCGCGAGCGTCTGATGCCATGAGCCAACCAAGCAAACCCACGCGCCAGGAATTGCGCAAACAACTGGTTCGTTTGCGCATGGAAATGCATCGCCACGAGCTCAGCCACGAAACCCATGAACTGTTGCAACCGCTGCGCAAAATGCGCGGCACTGCCAGCAGTTGGCAAAGCAGCTTGAGCTCCAACCACGCCCCACTGTGGGGCATGGCCGGGGTCAGTCTGTTGGGTTTTTTTGGTGGCAAAAGTAAAAAGCTCAGCCGCTGGCTAAAAATCGGTATGAGCCTTTACCCGGTGGTAGCCGTCGCACTCAAGAACCGCAAACAACTCTGATGTAACGCCTGTCTTACAACTGGCCACCTTCTTGCAAACGGAACGGCATGAACAGCAATTCTGCGCTGTTCATCGCCCGATCTAGCGCGGGCTGAACCGTAAACCGCGACTAAGGATGTGACTGTGATCGACGGGCAACCGCTTGCCTGCTTCCAGCCGTTTATAGATACAGCCACCGGCCGTATCGCCGGTATCGAAGCACTGGGCCGCCTGCAACAGGCTGACGGCCGCCTCGCATCCGTGGGGCCGCTGTTCGCTGACCCCAAATTCCCCATGACCGCCCTGCGCCGCCTGGACCGGGAAATTCGCGCCGATGCCTTGCAGCGCTTTCACGCCGCGCCGGCCGACTGGTTTTTAAGCATCAATATTTCCCCGCGCTGGATTGGGCGCCTGCGCCCCAACCAACCGCTGCCCAGCCTTAAACAGCTGGAAAAATACGGCGTGTCGCCCGAGCGCATCGTCTTTGAAATTACTGAACTGGGCGGCGGCAGCCTGCGCTTGCCAGAAGTGGTGGCGCGCTATCGCCAGGCCGGTGCGCGAATCGCCATCGACGACTTTGGTGCCGGCTATTCGCAGCTCGACCGCGTACTGGCGCTGCAGCCAGACATTCTCAAACTGGACATGCGCCTGTTTCAGGAAGCTGCCCGCGGCGGCCCCAGCAGCGAAGTGGTCAAAGCCCTGGCGCAAATGGCGGAAAAAACCGGCTGCTGGATCATCGCCGAAGGCGTGGAAACCGAAGCCGAATTGGACTTCGCCCTGGAATGCGGCTCGCGTTATGTGCAGGGTTTTTTATTCGCCAAACCTGAGCGCGAATTTTTCCCCGCCGATGCGTTTGTCGATCGCTTCGCCCAGCTGCGTAACCGTTACGTGCACAACAAACTGGCCGAACGCGCACGGCTGATGGACTTGCGCCAAAACCTCAGCGGCTTGATGAACAGCCTTAAAGCCTGGGCCGAAACCGGCGTACCACTCGAAAGCCTGCCAGCACCCACCGCCTACCCCTGGTTACTGCGCGTATACCAATGCGACCGCAACGGCACCCAGCTCACCCCGAATCTGGAATGGACCGGCAGTGGCTGGCGCGAAGACGGCCGTTACCTGGGCCACAACTGGTCGTGGCGGCCGTACTTCTACCAACTGCTGGCCGAGGGCTGGGACGAACGCCGGCTAATCCTCAGCTCCACCTACCGCGACGCCACCAGTAACCAGTACTGCCTGACGGCGGGGCAATTTATCGACAATGGCCAGCGCTTGCTGTTGCTCGATATTGATGTGGCTGGTTTGTAGCCCGAGCACGATGATTTTTTAGGGCGTGCTGTGCGCACCGTGGGTAACTGCGGAACCGTCTGGCGCGCGCAGCACACCCTACAAGTCGCGTTTAGCTGCGAGGGGCTGAACTTTGCCCATCGGTCCTACGTCTCAACCAGCCCCTTTAACCCTTGCAGCCCAGCAGCGGAACCGGGAAGCTAGGCGCCATTAGCCACTGAACGGCGAGGACTAGCCTTGGACTGGCACACACTGCTCAACCGCGAACGTCTCGGCAAACCGAGCCATAGCGCCGACGAACTGGGCCGCAGCCCGTTTCATAAAGACCATGACCGCATCATCTTCTCCGGTGCGTTCCGCCGCCTGGGGCGCAAAACTCAGGTGCATCCGGTCTCCAGCAACGACCATATCCACACCCGCCTGACCCACTCGCTGGAAGTCAGTTGCGTCGGCCGTTCGTTAGGCATGCGCGTCGGCGAAATGCTCCGCGATGCTCTGCCGGATTGGTGCGAACCCAGCGACTTGGGCATGGTTGTGCAGTCCGCCTGCCTGGCCCACGACATCGGCAACCCGCCCTACGGCCACTCCGGTGAAGACGCCATTCGCCATTGGTTTCAGCAAGCCGCCGGGCGTGGTTGGCTGGATGGTATGAGCGATGTCGAGCGCCAGGACTTCCTGCACTTTGAAGGCAATGCCCAGGGCTTTCGCGTGCTTACCCAACTGGAATACCACCAGTTCGACGGCGGCACACGCCTGACCTACGCCACCCTCGGCACCTACCTGAAGTACCCCTGGACCTCCAAACACGCCCACGCCCTGGGCTACAAAAAACACAAGTTCGGTTGCTACCGCAGCGAGCTAGCCTTGCTTGAGCAAATCGCCGGCAAACTCGGCCTGCCGCAACTGGAAGACGAACGTTGGGCGCGCCACCCGCTGGTGTACCTGATGGAAGCCGCTGACGATATTTGCTATGGCCTGATCGACCTGGAAGACGGTCTGGAAATGGACCTGCTCAACTATCAGGAAGTGGAAGCGGTATTGCTCGGCCTGGTGGGCGATGACCTGCCGGAAACCTACCGCCTGCTTGGCCCGCGCGATTCGCAACGGCGCAAGCTGGCGATTCTGCGCGGCAAGGCCATTGAGCACCTAACCAACGCCGCCGCCCAAGCCTTTGTTGAGCAACAAGACGCGCTGCTGGCTGGCACGCTGCAGGGCGACTTGGTTGAGCATATGCACGGTGAGGCCAAGCGCTGCGTGCTGGGCGCAAAAAATATGGCGCGGGAGAAAATCTTCCAGGACAAACGCAAAACCCTGCACGAGATCGGCGCCTACACCACGTTGGAAATCTTGCTGAACAATTTCTGCGGTGCCGCCCTCGAACTGCACAACGGCGAAAGCCTGTCGTTCAAGAACCAGCGCATTCTCGACCTGCTCGGCTATAACACGCCACAGTCGGACTGGACCCTGCACCGCTCGTTTTTGCGCATGATCGATTTTATCGCCGGCATGACCGACAGCTACGCCACCGAAATGGCCGCTGAAATGACTGGGCGCTCCAGCCCGGTGTGACTGATTAGATAGAGAACGCTATGCCCAATTTGCTCCGCCAAGTATTCAGCTGGCAGTCCGGCCCACCAGCCTGGGGCCCGGCCATGGTGGCCATGCTCGGTTGCGCCTTGCCGCTGATCCTGGGTTTGTTCAGCGGCCACCCAGGCTTTCTCTGGGCCTCGGTAGGCGCATTTCAGGCCGCCAAAGCCAACCCGCTGCACCGCTTTGGCATGCTGCGCATGTTGCTGCTGATTGGCCTCGGTGCATGGAGCGCCGGCCTGGGCTTTTGGGGCGCCGACCACCCGTTGATCAGCCTTGGGCTGTTCGCCGTTTTCGGCTTTCTGCTGGCCTGGCTGCAACGTTTTGGCGCTGAAGCCGGCAAGCTCGGCATTGGCTTGGCGATATGCCTGTGCCTAGGCCAAGGGCAACAGGGCGTCGGCAACCTGACCAACCCTTATGCGGTGGGCATGCTGTTTATTCTCGGCGGTCTGTGGGTGACGCTACTGGCCTTTGCCCTGCGCGGTATGCACGGCTTGCGTATGTGGCCACGTATGCCACGCCTGCTCGGCTTACTTAAAGTGTTACGCCGGCATGCCAAACGCCAACCGCGACGGCAATGGTTGCTGCATGCCTTCAGTTGCACGCTGGCTTTTGCCCTGGCGGGTTTGACCGTCGAGCTGGCGGAGCTACCGCGTGGCTACTGGCTAACCATCACCGTGGTCGCCACCTTGCAGCTGGAATTCCAGGGCAGTTTGGTGCGCGCCCTGCAAGCCAGCCTGGCGAGTTTCTGCGCCGCTTCGCTATTGATTTACTTCGGCCATAGCCTGCAAAGCCCGCCGGTGATGGTGGCTGTAATGCTGCCGCTCATTGCCATGAGCCGCGCCTTTCAAGCCCACCACTACGGCCTGTTTGTGCTGCAGACCACCCTGTGTTTTCTGCTGCTCACCGAAAGCCTGTCGCAAGACTGGCACTTGGGCCAAGTGCGGGTGCTGAACACCTTGAGCGGCGTGGCCATTGCGCTGTCGGTGGCGTTGGTGATGCATGGCGTACGGCACTATTTAAATCAGTACCTGAACAATCGTCAGACAGGGAAAGCGCTGACGGTTGAAAGCCCGGTAAAAACCCCGACCCAAGAGTGACGTGTGCACGGTTTTTAGGCGGCAGAAAACCTGACTGTTCACTATGCTTTGCTCTTGTCCGGCCACGGGTTGAGCGCAGCAATGCCCGTGCCGGCCTTCGCCTGCCTGGCTGATCCCAGCTTGCACATGCTTGATCCCTCTGCGCTGTTCAAGGAGTGATGCGCAAATGCCCAAGTCCCGCCGCGTCGAACGTCGCTATTCGTTGCACGTGCATATCAGCGTGCTGTTCACTTTTTTGCTGCTGGTCACTGGCATCGTCCTGGGCCTGTTTAACTACCGGCAAACCACACAAATCATTTACTCCAGCAGCAACGAACTGTTCAGCCGCATCCAGGAAGATGTGCAGCACGACCTGCTAAATACCTATCAACCCATTCGCCACCTGCTCAGCCTGTTGGCCTTGCAGGAAAGCAACCAGGCCGGCGACCACTATCAGCGCATGGCCCTGCTGCCCTCTTTTGTGCAGGCGCTGCGGGACAACCCGAAACTCGCCTCGCTGTACCTGGGTTACGACGACGGCGATTTTTTTATGGTGCGGCCGCTCACCACCCAGGCGCTGAAAGATCGTTTTGACGCGCCGAAAGACGCCGCCTTTCAGGTGTGGACCATCGACCGTATGGGCGAGTCAGCCATCACCGAATCGGTGCAGTCGGAGTCGGCCTACTACAGCGCCGATATGCAGTTGCTCAGCCGCCGACAAAATCTCAAAGAGCGTTACGACCCGCGCAACCGCAGCTGGTTTTCCAGCGCTCGTACCCAGGGTGGACAGATCACCACAGCGCCCTATTTGTTTTTCTCCACCGGCAATGTCGGTACCACATTGGCGCGGGCCAGTGGCGAGCACGCGGTGATCGGCGCCGACCTGACCCTGGCGGACCTCAGCGCCACCATTGCCAAACATAAAATCACGCCGTCTACCGAAGTGGTGCTGTACGACGGCGACGGCAATGCCATTGCCTACCCCGACAGCAGCCGCCTGATTGTGCAAACCGAAAAGGCCCAATTGGCCAAGGTGCGTGATCTGCATCCGGTGCTGGCGGCCGTACTTGAGCAGGACTTTGATGGTAGCCACTTGGGCAATCTGCAACTGGCGCAGCGCAACTGGGTGGTGTCGCGCAGCCACTTGGCCGAAGGCGGGCCGCAGGGCCTGAACCTTGCCTTAGTGGTGCCCGAAGATGAGCTGCTGGCCGACGCCTATCGCATCCGCTGGCAAGGTGCGCTGGTAACCCTGGCTATTCTGCTGCTGTGTCTGCCGCTGGGCTGGCTGAGTTCGCGCATCATCATTCGACCGCTGCGCAGCCTGGTGCAGGAAGCCGAAGCCATCCGCCGTTTCGACTTCAGCCACCCCGCCAGCGGCCACTCGCCGATTCTGGAAATCGACCAGTTGGCCACCTCGATGGGACGCATGAAGGAAACCATCTCCAGCTTTCTTAACATTGCCGCCAGCCTTTCTGCCGAAAACCGTTTCGACACCCTGCTGGCCCGGGTGCTGGAGGAAACCGTAGATATCAGCGGCGCCCAGGGTGGGCTGATTTACCTGGTTGATGCCGACACCGGCAGCCTGGAACCCAAGGGGCTGATTCTCGACAAGCAGACCCGTGAACTCAGCGACTACACGCTGCCCAGCTACCCGAACAGCGCTGACGATCTACCACGCTGGCTCGATGGCCCGGCCCACGGCGGCGCCAGTGCCACCCACAGCCTGGGCTTTGACCAGGCCGGCGCCTTGAGCGAAATCTTGCTGGCCCTCGACAGCCCGCGCATTCACTTGGTCGCCACAGGCCTGCACAACCGCCAAGGGCAAACCCTCGGCGTGTTGGTGTTGCTGCAACGCGACACCGGCAATATCGATGACGAAGCGATGCTGCGCCCAGAGCGCATTGCCTTTGTTGAAGCGGTGTCTGGCGTGGCCGCGCTGTGCATCGAAAGTCAGCGCCTGCTGGAGAGCCAGAAAAAGCTGCTCAATGCCTTTATCCAATTGATTGCCGGCGCTATCGACGCCAAGAGCCCCTACACCGGCGGCCACTGCCAACGCGTGCCGGAATTGACCCTGATGCTCGCCCGCGCCGCTGCCGACAGCGACGCGCCCGAATTTGCCGCGTACCAGCCCAGCGAAGATCAATGGGAAGAACTGCATATCGCCGCCTGGCTGCACGACTGCGGCAAGGTCACCACCCCCGAATACGTGGTCGACAAAGCGACCAAACTGGAAACCCTGTACGACCGCATCCATGAAGTGCGTACCCGCTTTGAAGTGCTCAAGCGCGATGCCTGGATCAGCTACTGGCAAGGCGTAGCCGGTGGTGGCGACGCCCAAGCGCTGGCCTCGCTACGGGACGAACTGCTGGCCACCCTGGATGACGAGTTTGCCTTTGTCGCCCGCAGCAACCTCGGCGGCGAAGCCATGGCCGAAGCCGACCTTGCGCGCCTTGGGCAAATAGCGATGCGCACTTGGACGCGAACGCTGGACGACCGCCTTGGTGTGTCTTGGGAAGAAAACCAGCGCCAAGGCCGTACGCCGGCGCCCGCGCTGCCGGTCAGCGAACCGCTGCTGGCGGACAAGCCCGAACACCTGTTCGAACGCGGTGCCAACGACCATATGCCGCTGGACAACCCCTGGGGCTTCAAGCTCAACGAACCGCCGTACAAATTCAACCGTGGCGAGCTATACAACCTCGGTATCAGCCGTGGCACGTTGACCGCAGAAGAGCGCTACATCATCAACAACCACATTGTGCAAACCATCCTGATGCTCAACCACCTGCCCTTCCCCGCGCACCTGGCCAACGTTGCCGAAATCGCCGGCGGGCACCACGAGAAAATGGACGGCAGCGGCTACCCCAAACGCCTGCAACGCGAACAGATGAGCCTGCCGGCACGGATGATGGCGATTGCCGATATTTTTGAAGCCCTGACCGCCGTGGACCGCCCCTACAAAAAAGGCAAAACCCTGTCGCAAGCGCTGGGCATTATGGTCGGCATGTGCAACGGCGCGCATATCGACAAAGAACTGTTTGCCCTCTTCGTACGCAGCGGCCTGCACCTGGAATACGCCCAACGCTTTTTGCAGCCTGAGCAGATTGATGAGGTGGATGTGGAAGGGTTGTTGGCGAAGATTGCCTGACAGATTCTGGGCCCCCACCTGCGCGGGGGCGACGGCGTTTTTTCCCGTACACCGTCATCCCCGCGAAGGCGGCGGTCCGACGATTCGGGATCCAGATTGCCAAGCCGAACACGGCCTATCCCAAACAACAAATACGACAAAGGAGCCCGAAGGCTCCTTTGTTTTGCGCAAGTCCCGAAGGGCTTAGGCGTGTTCAGCGTTGATCGCGGTTTCTGGGTACCAGACGTCGATCAGGGGGCTGGCGGTGTAGTCGGTGACTTCACTGCGGGCTTTAAGCCAGGCTTCAACAGCAGCACGCTGCTCTTCGCTGACCGAACCACGTTTGGCCAGGCAAACCAGACCGTAGTCTTCGCCGCCTACATAGCCCAGGCCGTTGTCTTTCATGGCCACACGCAGAAACTCGTCAAGGAAAGCGTCGATTTGCGCTTCGCTCAGATCCGCCTTGAGGTTCAGATTCAGCTCGAAACCGAGCTCCTGGAATTCATCCACGCAGAGTTTTTTGCGCAGACGGCGGGAACGGTTAGTAGCCATGGAACAATCCTCAAGAGTGATAACGCGCGGCACTTTACCAGCTTAGGCCGCCACTTGCCCGACTCTCTGCTCGAAGGCCGTAGGGTGTCAGACGATTTATCCGGGTAACGCCTTGGTGCGCACAGCACACCCTACGTTGTTAACGCGCAAAGCCGCCCACCTGTAGAGCGCTTCGGGCATAATGCCGGCACTTTCTCCGCGCATTTGGGAACCTGTGGGCCCGGGCGCTTTCTTCTTTACGCCATCTCTATTTTTTGGCCCTTGCCTGAAGGGTTTTTGCCAATGATCAAATCGTTTCGCCACCTCGTCATCGTCAGCCTTTTGTTACCCGCCGCCTTACCGGCGTTTTCCGCCCCACTGAACACCACCCTGCCCGCCTCCGTTCAAAAAGCCATGAAAGCCGGCAAGATCGGCAACGACTCCATCTCCGTGGTCACCTTGCCCATGACCGGCGCCGGTACGCCGACCATCATCAATGCCGATGTGTCGGTGAACCCAGCCTCGACCATGAAGCTGATCACCACCTACGCCGCCCTGGAATTGCTCGGCCCTACCTATCAATGGAAAACCGAGTTTTACAGCGACGGGCCGTTAAAAGACGGCGTGATCAACGGCAACCTCTACCTTAAAGGTGGCGGCGATCCAAAACTGAACATGGAAAAACTCTGGCTGCTGATGCGCGACCTGCGCGCCAACGGCGTACAGAAAATCACCGGCGACCTGGTGCTCGACCGCACGCACTTTGTCCAGCCACAACTGCCGGTGTTTGACGACGACGGCAAAGACGACAACAAGCCGTTTCTGGTGACCCCCGATTCGCTGCTGGTCAACCTTAAAGCCGTACGTATGATCACCCGCGCCGAAGGCGGCAAAGTCAGCGTGATGATGGAACCGCCGTTGACCAACGTGCGCATCGACAACAAGGTGAAATACCTGGGCAAAGGCAAGTGCGTCGGTGACGTGCGCTTTAACCCGGTGACCGAGTTTGACGGCACCACGTTGGTGGTCACCGGCCAGTTAAACGAAGGCTGCAACACCCAGTCGTATCTGTCCTTACTCGACCACGCTGGCTACGCCGCAGGTGCCGTGCGGGCGATCTGGCAGGAATTGGGCGGCAGCATCATGGGCAAAGACCGCATCGGTGAAGTGCCGAAAAGCGGCACCCTGCTGGCGCGCGCCTATTCTCCGGACTTGGCGGAAATCATCCGCGACATCAATAAATACAGTAACAACACCATGGCCCGTCAGCTGTTCCTGAGCTTGGGCGCCGAGTTTCGCAACAGTGCCGACGGTGACGACGCCAAGGCCGCGCAACGGGTGATTCGCCAATGGCTGGCGAAAAAAGGCATTACCGCCTCGCACTTGGTTATGGAAAACGGCTCGGGCTTGTCGCGGGCCGAACGGGTCAGCGCGCGGGAAATGGCGGCGATTCTGCAGACCGCCTGGAAAGGCCCTTATGCCGCCGAATTTATCAGCTCGCTGCCGATCGTGGGCAAAGACGGCACCATGCGCAAACGCCTGAAAAACTCACCGCTTAACGGCGAGGCCCATATCAAAACCGGCACCCTCAACACCGTACGGGCCATCGCCGGTTTTAGCCGCGACGCCAAAGGCGATACCTGGGCGGTAGTGGCCATCCTCAACGACCCACGGCCGTGGGGCGCTTCGTCGATTCTGGATCAGGTGTTGTTGGACCTTTACCGCAAGACTGACTGACAGCAGGCCCGCCGCAGGAACTCAAACACCACCTGGGCCCCCGCGCAGGCGGCGGCCCAGGTGCGCTGAAGGCGCTGCATCGCTACTTCCGCGTTTGGCTCCAGCATTCTGGATTCCCGCCTGCGCGGGAATGACGGTGCTCTTTTGAAAGCCCTTTACTTGGCCATTAACTTCCAAGCCCGGTGAATCTTGGCATTGCGGGCAAAGTCCGGGTCCAAGGTGCTGGCGGTGATTTCTTCCACTTGATAACGCGCCGCCAGCCCTTCATCGAGCTGGAATTTGCGGAAGTTGTTGGAGAAATACAGCACGCCACCCGCCGCTAAGCGCGCCATGGCCAGGTCGAGCAGTTGCACGTGGTCGCGCTGCACGTCGAACACGCCTTCCATACGCTTGGAGTTGGAGAAGGTGGGCGGGTCGATAAATACCAGGTCGTATTCTTCCCGATCGGCTGCCAGCCAATTCATTACGTCGCCCTGCTCCAACCGGTTCTTGTCCGAGAAGCCGTTGAGCGACAGGTTGCGCCGCGCCCAGTCCAGGTAGGTTTTCGACAGGTCAACACTGGTGGTGGTGCGCGCCCCGCCCTTGGCCGCATGCACGGTGGCCGTGGCGGTGTAGCAGTACAGATTGAGGAAGCGCTTGCCGGACGCTTCGCGCTGAATGCGCAGACGCAGCGAACGGTGGTCGAGGAACAGCCCGGTGTCGAGGTAGTCGGTCAGGTTGACCAGCAACTTCACCCCGCCTTCGTTCACCTCAGTGAACTTACCTTGAGTGGCTTGGCGCTCGTACTGCTTAGTGCCGCTCTGGCGCTCACGGCGTTTGATGATCACCTTGGACTTGTCCACGCCCAGCGCCTGCGGAATCGCCGCCAAGGCATCAAACAGGCGAGCCTGGGCTTTGTCGGCGTCGATAGTGCGCGGTGGTGCGTATTCCTGCACGTGCACCCAGTCGTGGTACAGGTCGATAGCCAAGGCATATTCAGGCATATCGGCGTCATACACGCGGTAGCAATCCACGCCTTCACGCCGCGCCCATTTGCCCAAGGCTTTCAGATTTTTCTGCAGGCGGTTGGCAAACATCTGCCCGCCTTCACTCAGACGTGCCTGCTCAACCTGCGCTACAGCCGGTGCTTCTGGCTCATTGCCCAAGGCCACCTGCTCACGCTCACGTTCGCGCTGCTCGGGGGTACGGCGCTCGCCGGTGACAAACTGCTCCGGCTGCACCTTGATCAGCAGCAATTTGCACGGCAACGCACCGTTCCAGAAGGCGTACTGCTTGTGGCTGCGAATGCCCATGCGCTTGCCCAGGTCCGGCGCGCCGGTAAATACCGCCGCCTCCCAGTTCATGCAGGCTTGGCGCAGGCGCTCGCCGAGGTTTTGGTAGAGATAAAGCAAGCTGGCTTCATCGCCCAAACGCTCGCCGTAGGGCGGGTTGCACACCACCAGGCCGGTTTGGTTGTGGTCCGGGCGCGGCTCAAAGGTGGCGACTTCGCCCTGATACACCTTGATCCAGTTCGACAGGCCGGCGCGTTCGATATTGTTGCGCGCCGGCTGGATAAGGCGCGGGTCAGCTTCGTAACCGCGAATCCACGACGGCTGTTTGGCCAAACCGGCGTCGGCACGTTCCTGCGCTTCGGCGTGCAGTTTCTTCCACAGCGCCGGTACGTGGCCGAGCCAGGCGCTGAAACCCCAGCGTTCACGGTTGAGATTGGGCGCGATATCGGCGGCGATCATGGCCGCTTCCACCAGAAAGGTCCCCACCCCGCACATCGGGTCAGCCAGCGCACCGCCCGCCGCAGCAATGCGCGGCCAGCCGGCGCGAATCAGCACGGCAGCGGCGAGGTTTTCTTTTAGCGGCGCCGCACCCTGCTGCAGGCGGTAACCGCGCTGGTGCAGGCTGTGGCCGGAAAGGTCGAGGGACAGAATCGCTTCGCCACGGTCCAGACGCAGGTGAATACGCAGGTCCGGGTTGAGCTTGTCGATGGAAGGCCGCTCGCCAGTGGCGGTGCGCAGCTTGTCGACGATGGCGTCTTTAACCTTCAGGGCGCCGAAGTGGGTGTTATCAATACCCGAACCGTTACCGCTGAACTCCACCGCCAGGCTGCCAGCGGCGTCGAGGTGCTCGGCCCAGTCGACGGCTAGCACGCCATCGTAGAGGTCATCGGCATTCGCCATGGGGAAGCGCTTAAGCACCAGCAGCACACGGTTGGCCAGGCGCGACCAGAGGCACAGGCGGTAGGCCGTTTCCATCTGGGCAAAACCGCGGATCGCCGAGGTGTGCTCGCGGGTATCTTCCAACCCCAGCGCGGTGGCTTCCTCAGCGAGCAAGCCTTCCAAGCCCTTGGGGCAGGTAAGAAAGAGTTCAAAACGATCCGACATAAGTGTTCCAGTGCCTAAGCGTGGTGGCGCGCAGTTCGTCTGCACGCCCGGTTAAAAACCGCGGTTCTACCCGACGGTCCCGCACTCCGAAATGGAGCGCTATGGGAGCTGCTAACAGCTCGATTGCCAGGTGGCTGCAGGCGGCATCCCAGAGCAGCCTAGCTGCAAGCCCCGTGACGCGCCTGTTGCCAGGCCTAGCCGGTATATAGCCAGGTCAAACCTGGGCTGTATCCGTTAAAAATGCCACCGACAGCGGCTTTGCAACCCTTCGTCGGAATGGCCAAACCTTACAAGTGCGAAAAGATCGCACTGGCCAATCGCCGTCACCGCAAGTCACACCCCCGGCCCTACTGGCGTAGGACTAAAAGCGCAGCAACGCTTATGGCCTGACCACTAGAAACGTTACGTGCTTATGACAAAACGATCATTCCCAGCACAGGTGGCATTGGTTAGAACTCACCTCAGCCCTACGTCGCAACGACGCTGGGAGGAGACCCGTAACGCCGGCAGCGGGCTCCACTGGTAGAGGATTTCTACCAGGCCTCGTCCCGAGGCAAATAGGACATAACAGTCAACAAGTGAGGGCAACACCCTATGAGAAGACTTAAGCGTGATCCTTTAGAAAGAGCTTTTTTGCGCGGCTATCAATTTGGCGTCCATGGCAAATCTCGTGAATTGTGTCCATTTACCCTTCCGTCCGTACGCCAAGCCTGGATCAACGGCTGGCGAGAGGGTCGCGGCGACAACTGGGACGGAATGACCGGCACCGCCGGTATCCATAGGCTTAACGAACTGAACGCAGTCGGTTAAACAGGGACAACTCCGACTCTACCGCTTCACCATGCACGTCCCATCCGGACGGCGGGCGAGAGCCCAGGGGCCTCTTTTAAGAGGCCCTTTTTATTGCCTGCATTTTTATGATCAGCGCTTGGGCATGGCACCAATGGCGTCCACCGCCTCACGGATCAACGAGGGGCCTTTGTAGATAAAGCCGGAGTAAATTTGCACCAGGCTGGCACCCGCGGCGATTTTCTCAGCCGCATGTTTGCCTTCAGTGATGCCACCGGCGGCAATAATCGGCAAACGCCCGCCCAACTCAGCAGCCAAGGCACGCACGGTGTGGGTGCTCTTCTCGCGCACCGGCGCACCGGACAAACCGCCCGCCTCGTCACCATGCAACAGGCCTTCAACGCCGACACGGCTCAGGGTGGTGTTGGTGGCGATCACTGCATCCATGCCCGCCTCGACCAGCGCGGCGGCGACTTCGACGATTTCTTCATCGCTCATATCCGGCGCAATTTTGATCGCCAGCGGCACGCGTTTGCCGTGTTGTTGAGCGAGATCTTCCTGGCGCTGACGCAGGGCTTCGAGCAATTGCTTGAGTGAATCGCCGAACTGCAGGCTGCGCAGGCCCGGGGTATTCGGCGAGCTGACGTTGACGGTTACATAGCTGGCGTGGGCGTAGACCTTGTCCAGGCACAGCAAGTAGTCATCTACCGCACGCTCTACCGGGGTGTCGAAGTTTTTACCGATATTGATACCGAGCACGCCCTTGTACTTGGCCGCCTGTACGCGCGCCAGCAGGTGGTCGACACCGTGGTTGTTAAAGCCCATGCGGTTGATGATTGCCTCAGCATCCGGCAGGCGGAACAGGCGTGGCTTGGGATTGCCGGGCTGCGGCCGTGGGGTGACGGTGCCTATTTCGACAAAACCAAACCCCAATTGCGCAAAGCCGTCGATGGCATCGCCATTTTTGTCCAGGCCAGCGGCCAGCCCCACCGGGTTCGGGAAGTCCAAGCCCATCACCCGCACGGGCAAACGTGCCGGCTGCTTGCACAGCGCGCCATTCAAGCCCAAGCGGCCACCGGCGCCGATCAGGTCGATCGACAGCTCGTGGGAGGTTTCTGCGGAGAGTTTGAAAAGCAGCTCGCGGGCCAGGGTATACATGGGCAGGCTTTGCTCGAGAAAATGAGGTCGGCGATTATAGCCGCGCCGGCCCCTTCGCGGCGAGGCGCTTAGCGCGATACCAGACGGCGCAGGGCCAGAAGTTCGCCAGCGCTGTTAAACTCCAGCTCAAAGGAACCGTAAACGCCCTCGTGGGTCAGAAAAGGTCGCAAGTGATGGGCCGGCAGGCTGACTTTACGGCCATCACGGCTTCGCAACAGAACTCGGTTGGCTTGCCCTTGATAGACCGCGCGCAAACGTTCGGAAGATAGGGCAATATCCAACTCCAGGCTTGGCATGGAGGCTACCTCGCAAATGATTCGCGCAATACTGCCACAGACGGCTGACAAGGCGCCGCTATATGGCTGCCGGCCGGGCACCGATGCAGATTCGACAATGGCTGCGGCACAGGTTGCTTCGGCGCATTTACCGATCGTCTGCCACACTGGCTGTGATGACCCAGGATGTAGCATTTGGCCATGAGTTCCAGCGAGCACCCCGCCTCCCTTACCGAACGCATCTCTGCGCTGGCCCAGCGCTTAGGGCTGACTAGCCGTGGGCCGCGGCAAATCCTGCAACGGGCCAGCAGCCTGCACTTGCCATTTCAGGTTTTGCCGCAACCCGCCGAGCAGATCTGGTGGCAGAACGGCGCGCCGCTGCAACGTTTGGTCGACCTACCGCGCAACGCCCTCTCCGGCCCCGTGCAGGAAGACAAAGCGCAAGCGCATTCCATGTTGATCAAAGTGGTGGAGCACGACACCCAGCAACTGAGCGCCTTCGACCTACGCCTGATCAATGGCCTGTGTGGTAGCGACCTGAACGCCAAGCCATTTGCCAGCTTTGAGGAATACGCCAGCAGCGAAGCCTGTCGCGGCGTGCGCATCATCAGCTACAAAGATTTCGTCAAAGTGATCAGCACTGCGCTGCCGCGTTTTCTGGGCGGGGAACGTATTGTGCTGCGCCAGGCCGATTGGGTCGGCAACCGGGTTTACTGGGCGGGGGAACATCATCATGAGGCGTTTGCCAGCGCCATCGCCTATGCGCGCCTGCGCGGCCTGGAAGTCAGCCTGCCGGCCGAGCTTACCCGCTACCGCCTGAATGTGCCGGGTCTGGAAGCGCTGCAAGCCAACTATCACATGTTAGCCATGCCAGTTCAGGCCTGGAGC
>NZ_JBBNAH010000745.1:0-10998 GCF_037994325.1 Pseudomonas sp. | reverse complement strand
TCAGAACGGTGCCGGGCACTCGAAGCGCAGACGCTCGCCGGTTTTTGGATGGGTGAACGCGAGCATGGCCGCGTGCAAACACAGGCGTGGGTAGGCGACCAGGGCTTGTTCGTGGGCGTACAAACCGTCGCCAAGCAGCGGGTGGCCAATCGACAACATATGCACGCGCAGTTGGTGCGAGCGGCCGGTAATGGGCGTGAGCTCGACGCGTGCCCAATCGCCGCAGCGTTCCAGTACCCGCCAGAAGGTCAGGGCGTGGCGGCCTTGTTCATGGTCGACCACATGCCGCGGTTTGGTCGGCGGGTCGTAGCGCAAGGGCAGGTCAATCTGGCCGCTGTCCAGTTCCGGTTGGCCCCAGCACAGCGCGATATAAGCCTTTTCGGTTTCGCGGTCGTGGAACTGGCGGGACAATTCGCGGTGGGTGTCGGCATCGCGGGCGAGCAGGATCAGACCTGAGGTTTCCCAGTCCAGGCGGTGGACGATGCGCGCTTCGGGATAGCCGTTTTCCTGCAGGCGGGTGATCAGGCAGTCCTTGTTGTCTTCGGCGCGGCCGGGCACCGACAACAGCAGCGTGGGCTTGTTGACCAGCAGGATTTGCTCGTCTTGGTAGACGATTTCAACGTTCGACAGCGGCATGCATCAGTTCCACAAATAACAACTTTCACAAACGATAACGGCGGCCGAAGCCGCCGTTATGCAAACCCGTGGGATCAACGATCCGGCAGGGTGATATTGAGCTCGAGGATTGAGCAGCTGCCTTGGTTTTCCAGGGCCACGTGCACTTGGTCCGACTCGATGTTCACGTACTTGCGGATCACCTCAACCAGCTCTTGCTGCAAGGCCGGCAGGTAATCCGGCTTGCTGCGCTGGCCGCGCTCGTGGGCGACGATGATTTGCAGACGCTCTTTCGCAATCGACGCAGTGGTTTCTTTTTTACGCTCGCGAAAGAAGTCGAAAATATTCATTCACGACCTCCAAACAGGCGTTGCATAAAGCCCTGCTTTTTCACATCAAGGAAACGGTGGGCGACTTCCTTGCCCAACAGACGGTCAACCGCATCGCTATAGGCTTGGCCGGCGTCGCTTTGGTCGTCGAGGATCACCGGCACGCCTTGGTTGGAGGCCTTCAGTACGGCTTGCGACTCAGGGATTACGCCAAGCAGGCGGATGGCGAGGATTTCTTCGACGTCTTCAACGCCAAGCATTTCGCCTTTGAGCACGCGCTCGGGGTTGTAGCGGGTCAGCAGCAGGTGTTCTTTGATCGGGTCTTCGCCCAGCTCAGCGCGGCGCGATTTGCTCGCCAGCAGGCCGAGCATACGGTCGGAGTCACGTACCGAAGACACTTCCGGGTTGGTTACGACAATGGCTTCGTCGGCGAAGTACATCGCCAGGTGCGCGCCTTTTTCGATACCGGCTGGCGAGTCGCAAACCACGTATTCAAAGGTTTCGCGCAACTCGTTGATGATTTTTTCCACGCCTTCTTTGGTCAGCGCGTCTTTGTCGCGGGTCTGGCTGGCGGCCAGCACGTAGAGGTTTTCCAGGCGTTTGTCTTTGATCAGCGCTTGGGTCAGGGTGGCTTCACCGTTGACCACGTTGACGAAGTCGTACACCACGCGGCGTTCGCAGCCCATGATCAGGTCGAGGTTACGCAGACCGACGTCGAAGTCGACGATCACAGTTTTGTGCCCACGAAGGGCGAGGCCGGTACCGATGGCGGCGCTGGTGGTGGTTTTACCGACGCCACCTTTGCCGGACGTGACTACGAGGATCTTGGCCAAGGTGATTCACCCCAAATATAGAGAAATGCGGGAATCTGGCGCCAACAATAGGTGGCTTCCAGATGCCCGTTTTAGTGTCCTGAAAAGTGGCCGCAGTATCCGTTAAAGCCGGGTGATGTTCAACACGTCAGCGGTCAGGCTGACCTGAACTGCATCGCCCCACAGCGGGTCGCGGCGCAGGTCTTCAGCGACTTTGTACTGACCGGCGATGGAGAGCATTTCGGCGCCCATTTGCTGGCAGAAAATCCGTGCTTTGGTGTCGCCTTTCACGCCTGCCAGGGCTCGGCCGCGCATAGGCGCGTAAACATGGATGTTGCCGTCGGCGAGAAGTTCCGCACCGGCACTGACCGGGGCCAGCACAATCAGGTCGCCGCCCTGGGCATATACTTGCATGCCGCCACGTACCGGCGAGGTGATGACTTTGGTGGGGTTGACCACCGGCTCCGGCGGTTTTTCCGCTTTCTTTCTGGCGGCGGCCACTTCTACCGGCTCCACCAGTTTTTCCCGCGCGCCCGAAGGTGGCAGCACGGGAATGTCGAGGGCGAGCGCGGCGGCGATATCTTCTTCGCGGTTGGCGCGAATGGCCAGGGTGCGCAGGCCATGGCGACGGCACAGCGCCATCAGCTCGCCAAGATCGAGAATGCCTTCGGCGGCGGGCAGTTTGTCCAGCGCCAATACCAGGGGAATATTGCTGAAGAAATTCGGTGCCTGGGCAACCTTCTCGGCCAGTTGCTGTTCCAGGCGCTCGAGGTCATTGTGCGCCAGCTCCAGCACGGTAATGGCGAGCATGCTGCCTTTGAGCTGGAATACGGGGTCTTGGTTGAGCAGATCGGCTTGGCTCATGGGGTGCCTGATGCGCCTTAAAAAAATGGGCTGAAAGCAAAAGTAACGGGCGAGCCTGGCGGCTCTGATTTAGACCGGACTTATAGCGAGAACGCGGTTGGGCCGCAAGCCGCGTGCAGTCCTGTAGAATGCGCGCCTTTGTTTGATTTTCGAGAGCACCGATGGCTCGTCCGCAGTTTCGTCGCCCCTTTCTTCACCCCCGTTATTGGCTGCTTTGGCTCGGCTTGGGCCTGCTCTGGCTGCTGGTGCAGCTGCCGTATCGCGTGCTGCTGGGCCTTGGTCGCGGCTTGGGTTGGCTAATGTATGTGGGTGCTCGTTCACGCCGTGAAATCGCCGCGCGCAACCTGCAATTGTGCTTCCCGCAGATGTCGGCCGCCGAGCGGAAAAAACTGCTGAAAGAAAACTTCGCCTCCACCGGCATCGCCTTTTTCGAAATGGCGATGAGCTGGTGGTGGCCGACTAAGCGCCTGGCGCGCCTGGCCCATATCGAAGGCCTGGAGTATTTGCAGGAAGCGCAGTTGCAGGGCCAAGGCGTAATCCTGATGGCCGTGCACTTCACCACCCTGGAAATCGGCGCTGCCCTGCTGGGCCAGCGCCACACCATCGACGGCATGTACCGTGAGCATGGCAACCCGGTGTTCGACTTTGTCCAGCGTAGGGGCCGCGAGCGGCATAACCTCGACGCCCAGGCGATTGAGCGCGAAGACGTGCGTGCCATGCTCAAGGTGCTGCGCGCCGGACGCGCGATCTGGTACGCGCCAGACCAGGATTACGGCATCAAGCAAAGCGTGTTTGTGCCGCTGTTTGGCATTACCGCTGCCACTGTTACCGCCACCAGCAAATTCGCCCGCCTGGGCCGTGCGCAGGTAATGCCTTTCACGCAGAAGCGTTTGCCTAATGGCGGCGGCTACAAATTGGTGATTCATCCGCCGCTGCGCAATTTCCCTGGCGACAGCGAGGAAGAAGATTGCCTGCGGGTGAACCAATGGGTGGAACGGGCGATTTTGAGTTGCCCCGAGCAATACCTGTGGGCGCATCGGCGCTTTAAAACCCGGCCGCCGGGTGAGGCGAAGCTCTACAGCAAACGCTGAAGGGCCCGTAGGCTGCGCTGTGCGCACCCCTGTAGTTTTCGCGAAGACCGCTTGGTGCGCACAGCACCCCCTACGGATCGCATGTGCCATAAAAGCTAATCTTCAAGCGCTCGGCGCCTCTATACTCGGAAGAAATTTCTGAGAAAACTCGATGAATTTGGCGCACGACCCTACAAAACCGGTGACTGGGCTTATTCTTTCGGGCGGCGGTGCACGCGCTGCTTACCAAGTGGGGGTGCTGGCGGCAATCGCCGATCTGCTGCCCGACACCACGCAAAACCCCTTTCCTGTGATCGTCGGCACCTCGGCCGGGGCCATCAATGCTGTGGGGCTGGCCTGCGGCGCGTTGCAGTTTAACGAGGCGATTAAACGCCTTACCCACGTTTGGCAAAACTTCCACTGCCACCAGGTGTACCGCAGTGACTTCTCCGGCGTGGTGCGCCAAGCCAGCCGTTTTTTTGGCCATAGCCTGTTGGGGCTGGGCAAGCGGGCGCCAGTGGCCTTGCTCAACAGCTCGCCCCTGGGCGGCCTGCTCGCCGAGCATCTGGATTTCACCGGTATTGCCGCGGCCATTCGTATGCGCAAATTGCGTGCGGTGGCGGTGACCGCGTTTGGCTACGACTCCGGGCAAGCCGTGACGTTTTACCAAGGCCGCGCCGCCATTGACCCGTGGTTCCGTCACCGCCGTGTTGGCGTACCGACGCGCTTGCAGTTGCATCATCTGTTGGCCAGTGCAGCGATTCCGCTGATTTTTCCGCCGGTAAAAATCAACCGCGAATTCTTTGGCGACGGCGCCATGCGGCAGTCGGCACCGATTAGCCCGGCCCTGCACCTTGGCGCCAATCGTGTGCTGGTGGTGGGCGTTAGTGGTAATGGCAACCCGCAGAATGTGCCGATGCGCGCCAAAGTGTCCGGGCCGCCGAGCTTGGCGCAGGTCAGCGGCCATCTGCTCAACAGCACCTTTATTGACAGCCTGGAAAGCGATATCGAGCTGTTGGAACGGATGAACCAGATGTGCCGCTTGCTGCCCGCCGACTTGCCGGCAAAAAGCATGGCGATCAAACCCGTGGATGTTTTGGTGATTGCACCCAGCCAGCCGCTGGACCATATCGCCGCGCGCCATTGGCATGAACTGCCGCGCACCTTGCGCATGTTTTTGCGTGGGCCGGGGGCGAAAAAAGCCGGTGGGGCAGGGGTGTTGAGTTACCTGCTGTTTGAGGCGGGGTACTGCAACGAACTGATCGAGTTGGGCTACCAGGATGCGATGGCGCAAAAGGCCGAGCTGGTGCGCTTTTTGGGGTTGGAACCGCAGGTGGCAGCCTCGTTGTAATCGCGGTTTGCATGTGCCCGGCCATCGTTTTGCTGCGCGCCGCACACCCTGTAATCCTATCGCCGTAGAGTGTGCTGTGCGCACCAAACCGTTGATGGACTAGGCCAACACCCCATCACGAAAATCGCGCAGCGCCTGCTCTACTTCCTCGCGGGTGTTCATTACAAAGGGGCCGTATTGCACGATCGGTTCGCCCAGCGGTTTACCGGCCACCAGCAGCACGTTGGCGCCCTGCTCGCTGCTTAGCTGCAACTGGCCGCTGTCAGACAAACGCACCAACTTGCCAGCCTCTACCGAGCGACCATCCAGCTGAACGCTACCGTCGTAGACATACAGCATCAGCCGATGCCCATCAGGCAGGCGCGGCGCCACTGAGGTGCCGGCACCCAGGCGCAAATCAAACAGCTGCGGTTCAGTGTGCGGCCGTTGCACCGCGCCCAGTTGCTGCACCTGGCCATCGTCAAACTGGCCGGCAATCACCACCACCTCAACACCTTGCGCGGTACGAATATGCGGAATCTCTTCGGCGGGAATATCGCGGTAACCCGGGTCGCCGAGTTTGTCTTTGCCCGGCAGGTTCAGCCACAGCTGAAAGCCGCGCATCACGCCTTCTTCTTGTTCAGGCATTTCGCTGTGGATGATGCCGCGTGCGGCGGTCATCCATTGCACGCCGCCATTGCCGAGTAAGCCGACGTTGCCCAGATGGTCTTCGTGGCGCATGCGCCCTTCAAGCATATAGGTGATGGTTTCAAAACCACGGTGCGGGTGCGGCGGAAAGCCGGCGATATAGTCGTCGGGGTTGTCGGAGCCGAATTCGTCGAGCATTAGAAACGGGTCGAATCGCTCGATGCCCGCGCCGCCGATAACACGGTTCAGGCGCACACCCGCGCCGTCGGAGGCGGGTTGGCCGGGTTGAATGCTGATAATGGTGCGAAGGGCGGGCATGGCGATCTCTCCAGGCAATCAATGGAGCGATGCTAACCCTTTCTGGTAGATGGATTGGTGCGAAATTGGTGTGATAGTTATCGAGTCTATTGATGGGTTGGTTAAGCAAGAGGCCGCGTTCTGGGCGGAACGCGGCCTCTGAGTTTCCCGTCGCCCCCGCGAAGGCGGGGGCTCAGGTACGTAGGTTTAAAAAGGTGTACGTCGCACCCTTCTGGATTCTCGCCTGCGCGGGAATGACGAGAGTGGGTGACGGTCTGTTTTTACTCGGCGATCTGCAACTTGCGCGCTTCGGTGTATACGTAGCGCACTTTCTCGTATTCAAACGGCGAGTTGGTTTGCCCGTAGCGGAAGGTGGTCACGTAGCGGCGGTCGATGGAGCGCAGCAGGAACAGTTCCGGGTGGTCGTTGCTGACCTCGGCGACATTAAGGAAGTTGATCTGCTGCTCGGCAGCAAAGTCGGCCACCAAGCCGCCGGTGTCGCGCAGGTTTGAGGGGCCAAGAATTGGCAGCATCACGTACGGGCCAGCGGGTACGCCGTAGAAGCCCAGGGTTTGGCCGAAGTCTTCCGACTGTTTGGGCAAGCCCATCATGGTTGCTGGGTCCCACAAGCCAACGATGCCAATAGTGGTGTTCAGCAGCAGGCGGCCGGTGGTTTGCATCGAGCGCTGGCCTTTGAACTGCAACAGGCTATTGAGCAGGTTCGGCACGTCGCCAATGTTGCTGAAGAAGTTGCTCACGCCGCTGCGGACAAACTGCGGCGTGATATAGCGGTAGCCGTCGACCACCGGCAAAAACACCCACTCATCAAAGCGGTAGTTGAAGTGGTAGACGCGGCGGTTTACCGATTCCAGCGGATCCCACACGTTTAGCGCGTCGAGTGTTGAGCGCTCGAATTCGCGTTGGTCCAGGCCGGCGTTGAACTTCAGTCCTTTCAGTGGCTCGGTAAAACCATCCGGCTCAGCTGGCGTTGACGGGGTGGCCCCGGGTTCGGCGGCGTGTGCGGCGCCGCTGGCGAGCAGAAGGGCGAGCAGCAGGGATGTCTTAGTCATGGAGCAGCTCCAGCATGGCGGCGGTATTTACGCGGTAGTTGAGGTTGCCGCAGTGCCCGCCGTGCGGGTAAACGGTCAAACGATCGCCCATCGTTCTGCGTAAAAAGCCCAGGTCGCCAGGGCCGAGAATGACGTCGTCCTTGTTGTGCATCACCAAGATTTTGTCGCTGGTTTTCAGGTAGTCCTCCAGGGCGTACAGGCTTACCTGGTCGATCAACTGCAACAGGCTGCCGCCGTCGGTGCGGGCGCGCCAGGCGGGGATCAGTTGCTCGCGGATATAGCAGTCGAAGTCGCACTGCAGCGCTTCGCGGAAATACGGGGTCAGGCTGGTGCCTTCGCTGATCGGCGTTTGTGGCGGGGTAATCAGGCCGCGACGGTTGATCAGGTCGGAGGTAAAGGCAATGTCCGCCGAGGAGAAACGGAACGAGGTGCCGATCAGCATCGCCAGTTGTTCATCCGACAGGTGCTGCTTGGACTGCTGCAGGTCGTAGAGCATGGCATCGTTGATATCGATGTAGCCCTTTTGCTGGAAGTAGCGGGTCAGCTTGCTCAGCACCGTGTCATAGAAGGTGCTGCTGTTGGTGATGCCCTTGACCTCGGTTTGTACCAAGCGGTCGAGGTTGGTGATTGAGGTGTAGAGGTTTACCGGCGGGTTGAGCATCAACACTTTTTTGAAGTTGAAGCTGCGCCGGGTTTCATCCAGCTTGCTGACAAAGGCGGCGTTCAAGGCCCCCAGGCTGTAGCCGGTGAGGTAGAAGTCGGTGACTTCCACCTCCGGATGCTGGGCGCGCACCGCTTGCATCACGCGGTACATATCGTCGGCGTCTTCGGTGCTGACGCCGGGTGTGGCATGGCGGGACGCGGCGGTCATAAAGTCGTAGCTGGTGGGCGAGGACAACTGCACCACGTGGTAGCCAGCGCCGTAGAACACGCGTTTGAGGTTATTGGCGATGGTACTGTCAAAGCGCGCACCAGTGCCGGCGATGATAAAAATCAGCGGCGCCGGGCCTTTCTGTTTGGCCATGCGATAACGCAGCGTGGTTACTGGCCAGAAGTTATCCGGCACTTCCAGCTCGCGCTCGGGGTGCAGCTTGAGGTTGTAGTCAGCCTGATCAATATCCAGGTCGTCCGGTACTTCCGGGCGCAGGTCTGGAGGCGTCGTGGCGATAGTCGCCTCGAACGGGTTGGTCAGGGGGAAGCCGTAACTGGCCTCGTCGATGTCGGCGGCCGACAACAACGGGCTCAGGCATAACCCAGCCATAAGCGCAGCAAAACGTGAGAGGCGCGGCATCGCAAATCCCTTTAGAAGATAAAGTGCGGAATGAATCCGGCGTTATGACAGCGGCTTGGCTGGTATAGCACAGATATTTTACTTAGCTTGCTTAGCCAGCTCGCCAAGGGCGGCGCCGCTAAGTCGGTAGGTGGTCCAATCGTCTTGTGCACGGGCGCCAAGGCGACGATAAAAGCCCAGCGCCGGCTCGTTCCAATCCAGTACCGCCCACTCCAGCCGCCCGCAACCACGTTCCACCGCTAAGTGCGCCAGCCGCGCCAGCAAAGCCTTGCCCAGGCCTGAACTGCGGGCCTGTTCGCGAACGTACAGGTCCTCCAGATAAATGCCGGGTTTGCCCAGAAAAGTCGAAAAGGTCGGGAAGAACAGCGCGAAGCCTTGCGCCTGACCATCCAACTCGCCAATCAGCACTTCGGCGAATGGGCGTGGGCCGAACAGATTGGCGCTTAGATCGTGCGGGGTGGCAACGGCTTGATCGCTGAGCTTTTCATACACCGCCAGTTCATGAATCAGGTCGAGGATCAGGCCAACATCGTCGGGCGTGGCGTTGCGCAGTTGGATACGGGACATACAGGCTCCAAAAGTGGCGGAATAGGCTGAGCTTGCAGGGACAAAGCGCGCGCGGCAACAGGGTGCAACCAAAAGCATGGGCAAAGCTTGATGTTTCGTGCTCTGACGCTTGCATACCGTGCGCTGGCGTTTATCCTGAGCGCCGATTTTATTTACCGGAGAGTCCCATGTCCCGTCGTTTGCCTCTGATCGCGTTGCTGATCGTTCTGGCCCTGTGGCTAGCCGCTGCCTACGGGCTGCGTTTTGCCCTGATGGAGGACAGCCAGTGGGTTGGTATCTGCGTTGACCAGGCGCAGCGCTGGGAATGCCAAGTGCGTGATGGCCTGGGCCTGTTGATCCACTTCCGGATTATCGCCCTGGCCGGTTTGATTGGCGCGGTGCTGGCGTTTGTGGTGCCGGGCCGTGCTGGCTGGTGGTTGGCAGTGGCGGCGTTGGTGTTTGCCTTGCCGGCGTTGGTGCTCTACAGCGCCAGTTTGGCGGTGTTTGCGGTGGTGATTGCGGCACTGCGCTTGGTACGGGCGCCGCGCCAGTTGGCTTAATCCAAACGCCTGAATTCGTCGTAGCGCATCGGCGGTATTGCGATGTGGGGGCAATGCAGATTGGCCAAATGCCCCGTCGCCCCCGCACCGGCGGGGCCCAGAATGTTCCGGTGGACCGCGGCCGTCGCCACATTCTGGATCCCCGCCTGCGCGGGGAGGCCGGTGTGACGTGGTCCGTCTTCAAGTAAACCGCAGGCAATAAAAAACGGGGGGCCGTTCACTGCCCCCCGTTTTTTATTGCCGAGCGTTTGTTACGCCACCTGAGCCTTACGCCCCAAGCTACGCCACAACGCGGCCACCATTAGCACACTCACCGCCGCCCAACCCAGGGCCTGCCAGTTACCCAGCGTCTCCTGGTACAGCTGCGGCAAAATGCCGGCGCCGACGATCAGGGTCAGCAGGGCCACTTCCCGGCGTGGCCCGGCCACCGGACGGCATAGGTACACCAAGGCCGGCAGCAGCAAGACCATGCTCGGGAAGCAACGGTAGCGCGGGTCAAACACCAAGCCGAGCATCAGCACCGCAGCGGCAAAGCCGCTAGCGGCCAACCACCAGCCACCACGGGCTTGCAGCCAGCGATAGAGGTTGGCGCGCCAGCCGGCTTTGTTCGACAAGGCCAGCGCTGCATGGGCCAGTACCACCAGGTTCAGGCCGACCAGAAACGCCGCCCACAGCCATTCGCCGACATAGCGGCTATTCACCCGCGCCATCTCACCCCACAGCGCAATGCAGCAGGCGCCGACGGCCGCCAGCAGCGGCAGAATCAGAGCCGAACGGGTGGAGGAGGGGCGCCCGGCGAGCAACAGGGTCGCGAAGAAAATCACGCCGCTGACGCTCAGCCACAGGGTCCAGTTAGAGAAGTTCGATACCGGCCCGGCCAGCACGCCTTTGTCTTGGCGGTCGGCATCGAACAGGCCCCAGTAACCGCCCATGGCACCTTCGCTGACGCGTTTCCACGGTTGGTCGAACGCTTCGATCAGGTTGTAGTTCCAGCCGTTCTGCTCCGCCATGGCGACAAAACCACGGATAAATTTGGCTTCGTTGACACGGCTCGGTACGGCGGTTTCGCGCTGGCGGCCTTCGCTGGGCCAGCCGGTTTCACCGATAAAAATATCTTTGGGCGCAAACTTAGTGCCGAACACCTGACGAATTTCAGCGACATGGGCCAGGGCTTCGTCGATGCCGGTGGGGTCATCTTCCCAATAGGGCAGCAGGTGAATAGTCAGGAAGTCCACCGCTGGCGCCACTTCCGGGTGCTTGAGCCAGAACTCCCAGACGTCGGCATAGGTAACCGGCTGTTTGATTTGCGACTTCACGTCGGCAATCAGCTTGGCCAGTTGCGCGCCGGTGACTTCTTTACGCAGCAACGATTCGTTGCCGACGATCACCGATTGCACTACGTCCGGGTTTTCGTTGGCCGACTTGATCAGCGCATCGACTTCTTTCTTGGTGTCCACCGGGTTGCCGTTGACCCAGGCGCCGAGCATCAACTTCAAGCCGTGCTTGCGTGCTAGTTCTGGAATGGCTTCCAGGCCAGTCATCGAGTAGGTGCGAATGCAGTGGAAC
>NZ_JBBNAH010000744.1:0-1743 GCF_037994325.1 Pseudomonas sp. | reverse complement strand
GTAAGGGGCTGGGCAAAGCGCTGTTCCCCAAACCCGAGCAGGTGGAGCTGCGCTTGAAGATTGAACGGCGCTGGCCGATGAACGACAAACGCGCCTATCTCGCCAGTCTTGACGCCATTATTGGCTGGGGCGTGCGGGAACGACTGGCGCGCATTACCTGTCCTACGCTGGTGGTTACCGCCGACCACGACTACACCCCGGTGGCGGCCAAACAGGCCTACGTCAACGAGCTGCCCAACGCCCGCCTGCTGGTGGTCGAAGACTCCCGACATGCCTCACCAATGGATCAACCCGCATTCTTTAATACCCAGCTGTTGGCCTTCCTCGCCGAGGTTGACCAACAGCCCGCTTAGCGCCGTTGCGCACCCTAACCTGCCCACTTAAATCGATAACAAGGTCTGTCGTCATGCTTAAACAAGCCACCCTTTTTGCCTGCTCCGTCCTGTTTGCCGGCCACTTGTTTGCCGCCGAAAACACGCACGTATTGCTGACCACCAGTCTCGGCGAAATCGAAATTGAACTGGAAGATGCCAAGGCGCCGATCAGCACCGCCAACTTCCTCGCCTATGTCGACAAAGGCTTCTACAGCAAGACCGTTTTTCACCGGGTGATTCCGGGTTTTATGATTCAGGGCGGCGGTTTCGACACCGATATGCGCCAGAAGAACACGGCCTCGCCAATCAAAAACGAAGCCGACAACGGCCTGCATAACGTGCGCGGCACCTTGGCCATGGCCCGCACAGGTGTGGTCGACTCGGCCACCAGCCAGTTCTTTATTAACCAGAAAGACAATGCCTTTCTTGACCACGGTGGCCGCGATTTCGGCTACGCGGTATTCGGCAAAGTGGTGAAAGGCATGGATATCGTCGACAAGATTTCCCAGGTGCCGACTGGCCGTTACGCCGGCATGGCCGATGTGCCCAATACCCCGGTGCTGATTCTTTCCGCCAAACGCCTTTAACCAGCGTTTGCACAGACGCGCCACGGATGGCGCGTCGCTCCACAGACAGAGGTGTGCATGTATCGCCGTTTTGAGCAGCTGATCGATATTTTCCGTCCAGCCCCAAGCGAAGCCCCGCCCACCGATGTGTGGCGTTTTTACCTCTACTTCCTCCGCCAGGCCTGGCCCAGCTTTGCTGCGCTGATGGTCATCGGCCTGATCGTGGCGCTGATTGAAGTGGCGCTGTTTGCCTTTCTTGGCGATATCGTCGACTGGGCACAAAGCGGTAACCCGCAAGATTTTTTCCGCGACCATGGCACCGCACTAGTGTGGATGGCCGTCGTCACCCTCTTCCTGCGCCCACTATTTAATGGCTTGCATGGCCTGTTGGTGCACCAGACCATCAGCCCCAGCTTGACCAACCTGATTCGCTGGCAAAACCACAGTTACGTGCTCAAGCAGAGCTTGGGGTTTTTCCAGAATGATTTTGCCGGGCGTATCGCCCAACGCATTATGCAAACCGGCAACTCGCTGCGTGACTCCGCCGTGCAAGCGGTGGATGCGCTGTGGCATGTGCTTATTTATGCGGTGAGCAGCCTGGTGCTGTTTGCCCAGGCCGACTGGCGCCTGATGCTGCCGTTGCTGGCGTGGATTGTTTGCTATATCGGCTCGCTGGTGTACTTCGTGCCACGGGTGAAAGAGCGTTCGGTAATTGCCTCGGAATCGCGCTCAAAACTGATGGGCCGTATCGTCGACGGCTATACCAATATCGCCACGCTCAAGCTCTTCGCCCACACCAACTT
>NZ_JBBNAH010000743.1:0-4594 GCF_037994325.1 Pseudomonas sp. | reverse complement strand
GTATGTAGATCACCTCTTCACACCAGGCCAATACCTCTTTGCTAAGCGAGCCATCTACGGGCCCGAAGATGTAGATGTCGCGATCCGGGTGGGTGTATTCGGACAGCGGTTTAGCGCCTTCCACTAGTTCCACCGCCACTGGCGTGCAGCCCAGTGGAATGATGCTTTGCAGGTCTTCGATACCAATCAAGGGGATGTCCTGGTGGACCATCTTGGTGTCGGTAGCAAATTCCTGAGCGCGGGCGTAGCGCTTGCCGGTGTAGAACACCGAGTTGACCCCGTAGCAGCCAGCGGCGCGCATGACGGCGCCGACGTTGTCCGGAGATTTTGGGTTGAATAACCCGATACAGCTGTAACGACGGTTTGCCACGTAGTGCTCTCTTATTCTTTGCTTTTCAGCAGCGCGGCCAGGTCGGCAAAGGCTTTGTGGGTGACCTTCGGCCCGGTCGGGCTGGCGGTGGAGCCTTCGCTGAAGTACTGCTGGTCGGTGTAGCGCGAGTGTTCGTTGTCGTGACAGAACAGGCACAGCAGCTCCCAGTTGGAGCCGTCCTGCGGGTTGTTGTCGTGGTTGTGGTCGCGGTGGTGCACGGTCAGTTCGCTCAGGCGTTTGCCTTCGAATTCCCGTTGGCAGCGGCCACAAATGTGCGGGTACATTTTCAGCGCTTTGACCCGGTAGCCTTCTTCACGGCTGCGTTGGCCTTCGGCAATTAGGCGATCGGTTTTAAGGGTTGCCGCCGATTTTTCAGTGCTCATGGGGTTACCTGTTCAGTCCAGGGGTAGATGCATGCCAGCGGCTATGGTGAGCCCAGGCGGCGTGCTTCTCAAGTTATCAGCGTTTTTGCGCAATCCAGATGGTATGCCGCGTGCCCTTGTTGCCGTGGGCATACACCTGCACTTCCTCAACCTTGAAGCCGGCCTTGGCCACACGCTCGGAGAACTTGCGGTCGGCACTGGCTGACCACACGGCGAGAATTCCCCCGGCGCGCAAGGCGCTATGGCAGCTGTGCAAACCGCCCGCGGAGTACAGCCAGCTATTACCTTTCTGCGTCAGACCTTCGGGGCCGTTATCGACGTCGAGCATAATGGCGTCAAAGCCCGCGGGCTCGGCTTGCAGGACATGGGCGACGTCGACGCAGCGCACTTGCGCGCGTGGGTCGTCAATCGGCATACCGGCCTTGGCACCCAGCGGGCCGCGGTTCCATTCGATAACGCCAGGCACCAGTTCAGCCACCACCACCTGGGCGGTCGGGCCCAAATGCTTAAGCGCCGAGGCGAGGGTAAAGCCCATGCCCAGGCCACCAATCAAGGCGCGTGCTTGCGGGCGTTGGCCAATCTTGCGGCAGGGGATTTCCGCCAGCGCGTCTTCAGAACCATGCATACGCGTGTTCATCAACTGACCGCCATCGCCGCCCTGAATCTTGATTACAAAATCCTCGCCGTACTCGAACAGGCACAGGGCGCCGCCGTTGTCGGGGATCGGGGCGGTGTCGAGCAGTACAAAGCGTTTCATTGAAGGTGAGCCTTATGCGGGGCGCGTAGTCTAACGTTCACGCCACGTTTAAGGAGGTGTGAAATGCGTATGTTCAGATTGATGGTGCTGACGGCTGCCACCCTGGCCGCAACCATTACCCTTGCCGCTGAACCCGGCTCGCCGGGTACCGCGACGCCGCAACCGTACCAGCCGGTACAGCCACGCAATGTACCAATGCCTGCGCCCACTGGGCCGGTGATGCCGGGTACCAATAGCCCGCGTAATTTACCGCCAGCGACCACCATCAACCCGCGGGACAACGGCTTGCAGCAGCCTCAACAGGCGCCAAGCACGCCTAAGGTGAAAACGCCGGAGCCGGTGAAGCCAAAGGTTGAATAGGGCTGTCCGACGTTTCGTAGGAGTGGCGCGGGGTCGACGGCCAAGGGTGGTGTTAACTCAGCTCGTAGGGTGTGCTGCGCGCACCAAGTTGTTTTGCGCGATATCGCTAGGTGCTCACACAGTGCACGTACCGGCGCACCCTAGGAGTTATGCGGTGAGGCCTAGCACCTTCAATAAGAAGGCGTATTCCAGCGCCACATCCTTGATGCCTTGGTAGCGCCCGCTCATGCCGCCATGCCCGGCGCCGAGGTCGGTTTTTAGCAGGAGCAAATTGCTGTCTGTCTTGTGCGCGCGCAGCTTGGCCACCCATTTCGCCGCTTCCCAGTACTGCACACGGCTGTCGTTGTAACCGGCTACGGCGAGCAGTGCCGGGTAGGCTTGGGCGCTGACGTTTTCGTAGGGCGCATAGCCCTTGATACGGGCAAATACCTCTGGCTCGTGCGGGTCGCCCCATTCGTCATATTCGGTGACGGTCAGCGGTAGATCGGGGTTTTGCATGGTGTTAAGCACATCCACAAACGGTACTTCGGCGATGGCGGCGGCGAACAGGTCCGGGCGCTGGTTCAGCACCGCGCCAATCAATAGGCCACCGGCACTGCCGCCACTAATGGCCAACTGCGGCGTGCTGGTGTAGCCCTCGGCGATCAGATGTTCGGCGCAGGCAATAAAGTCGCTAAAGGTATTGCTCTTGTGCTCCAGCTTGCCGGCGCGGTACCAGGCTTCGCCCAGTTCGCCGCCGCCGCGTACATGGGCGATGGCGAAGACAAAACCACGGTCCAGCAGGCTCAAGCGGCTATGGGAAAACCAGGGGTCAAGGCTGGCGCCGTAGGCCCCGTAGCCATAGAGGTAGCAGGGCGCCGGTTGGCCCAGTACTTCGCGGCGCGCCACCAGGCTGATGGGGATCTGTGTGCCATCGGCTGCGGTCGCCCACAGGCGTTGGCTGACGTAGGCGTCGGCGTCGAACGGGCCTTCTACCGGGGTTTCCTTTAGTACAACTTGCTCGCCGCTGACCAGGTGCAGTTGGCGCACTTGCGCCGGGCGATTGAGCGCCTCGTAGCGCAGGCGAATCACCGTGCTGTCGAACTCCAGGCTGTCTTGCACATGCAGGCTGTAGGCGGCATCGGGCAGTTTCACCCGCGCCGGTGGCAGGCCCAGGCCATGCACTTCCAAAATCGGCAGGCCGCCTTCGCGCAGACCAAGAATGATGGCGCCGGCGTTTAAGGTGGTGTCTTCCAGCATGACGTCCGGGTTATGGGCGATCAGCTCTTGCCAGTCGCTGCGGTTCGGCACGCCGGCGGTGGTGGCGTGGTAGAGGGCGAAGTTGATGCCGCTCTGGTTGCTGCGAATCACCCAGCCCCATTGTCCCGCCGCATCGCCATGTACCAGGCGGCCATGATCGACAAAGTACTCGTGGTCTTCTTCGCGCGGGGCGATGCAGGTGAACTCGCCCTGCGGCGTGTCGGCATCCAACGCCCAGGTTTCGCAGGTGGTTTTGCTGTTGAGCAACACAAACAGCTGGCGCTCGGAGCTGCTGCGGTAACAGTTAAGAAAGAAGCGCCCATCGGGCTCTTCAAACACCAGTTCAGCGCCGTTGCCGCCAAGCGTGTGGCGATAGAGTTTGTGTGGGCGATGGGTATCGTCGAGCTCGCCAAAGAACAGGGTTTGGCTGTCATTGGCCCAGGTCATGCTGCCGTCGCAGTCCTCAAAGGGCAGGGCGGTGACGGTGTCGCTGGCCAGCTCTTTGACGAACAGCTGATAAATCTCGTCGCCGCTGGTGTCCAGGCTATAGGCCAGGCGTGCGTGGTCGGGGCTGATGCTAAAGGCGCCAAGGGACAAGAAGCCGCCGTTGGCCAAGGCATTCGGGTCGAGCAGTAGGTGCTCGCTGGCGGCATCCACGGTATTGCTGCCATCGGCTGGGCGCGCGCAACGGTAGTGGCGTGGGTATTCATCGCCAGCAGTGGTGCGGGTGTAGTAGAGGAACGGACCCCAAGGCGAGGGCAGCGACAGGTCGGTTTCGCGGATGCGCCCTTTGATTTCTGCAAACAGCTGCTCGCGCAGCTCGGCCTGTTCGGCCAACTGCGTATCCAGATAAGCGTTTTCCGCCTTGAGGTAATCGAGCACATCGTCGCTGTCGCGGTTTTCCAGCCAGTGGTAGGGGTCGTTGCCGTTCTCTATACGGGCAATGGGGGCTTGCGACATAGGGAAACTCCAGAGCAAATGACCGCCGACGGCAAACGCGCCGGGCAGCAGAAAAGCCGCTATCATAAGCGCCCCTTCGCCAGCATCGCCACGAACCGCATGAACGAACACGATTACGTCCTTGTCTGGGCCATCTACGCCATTGCCGCCCTGGGCTGTTTGCTGGTGAGCTTCCGCCTGACTGGCTGGATGTGGCGCTACCTGCGCGAGCCGCTGCGTCTGGTGGTGGCGGTTTTGCTGTTTACCCCGACCATCGTTGACCCGAGCAAAGAGCTGTTCGCCCCGGCCGTCGCCATTACCGCATTGGATTTGCTGTTTAAAGTGGGCAGCAATATCTGGCGTGCGGTGGCCGATTTGGCCATGTACGGCATGATCGCTTTTGCCGTGTACTTGGTGTTTGTGCTGATCCGCTGGCCTATCGAGCGCGCTTTCAACAAGCGCAAAGCCGCCAAGGTGGCTACCGCGCAGGAGGAAGAGGAACAACCAACACTGCGCGAAATGATGGAGCGCGAGCCGCTGAGCAAA
>NZ_JBBNAH010000742.1:0-6137 GCF_037994325.1 Pseudomonas sp. | reverse complement strand
ATCGGCCTGCAAACTCTGGGTACCTTTACCCCGGTGCTGATCGCCCTGGCCTTCCGCGAAATGCAGCTGGGCTACGGCATTGCGCTGTTCACCATCATCACGGCGCTGGGCTTATCGCTGCGTTCCTACCTCGAACACTTGAAGCTGCAAATGCTACCGAGGCTGTCGGTGGTGCTTACGTTTGTGGTGGTGCTGATTGCCACCATCAGCTTGCTGAGCCACAAGCTGGGCCTGGAACGCGGGCTGTCGGTAGCACTGTTCCCGATGGTGATCTTGACCATGACCATTGAACGCCTGTCCATCACCTGGGAAGAACGCGGCGGTGGCCATGCCATGAAAGTGGCAATTGGCACCCTGTTCGCCGCCTCCTTGGCGCACCTGCTGATGACCGTGCCGGAGCTGAACTACTTTGTGTTCACCTTCCCAGCAGTGCTGTTGATTCTGGTGGGCTTTATGTTGGCCATGGGTCGGTATCGCGGCTATCGCCTGACCGAGCTGTTCCGCTTCAAAGCCTTTCTGAAGGACTGAGCCATGTTCGGCATGATCAAAACGTGGAAGGCCCTGGAAGCCAAAGGCATCATGGGCATCAACCGCCGCAACGCGGACTACGTGCTCAAATACAACAAGCGCCACCTGTACCCGATTGTCGATGACAAGATCATCACCAAGGAGCGGGCGATTCTGGCGGGCATTCATGTGCCGGAAATGTACGGCATCATCGAAACCGAAAAGCAGATCGACAAACTGCGCGACATCATCGGCGAGCGTCCGGACTTCGTGATCAAGCCGGCGCAAGGCGCTGGCGGTGACGGCATTCTGGTGATCGCCGACCGTTTCGAAGACCGCTATCGCACGGTGTCGGGCAAGATCGTTAGCCATGAAGAGCTGGAGCATCAAATCTCCAGCATCCTCACCGGCCTGTACTCACTCGGCGGCCACCGCGACCGCGCGCTGATTGAATACCGGGTAACGCCCGACCAGATCTTCAAAAGCATCAGCTACGAAGGCGTGCCGGACATCCGCATCATTGTGCTGATGGGCTACCCGGTGATGGCCATGCTGCGCCTGCCCACCCGGCAATCCGGCGGCAAAGCCAACCTGCACCAAGGCGCCATCGGCGTGGGTGTGGACCTGGCCACCGGCGTAACCCTGCGCGGCACCTGGCTGAACAACAAAATCAGCAAACACCCCGACACCACCAACGCCGTAGACGGCGTGCAGTTGCCCAACTGGGACGGCTTTATGAAACTGGCCGCCGGTTGCTACGAACTGTGCGGGTTGGGCTATATCGGCGTGGACATGGTGCTCGACCAGGAAAAGGGCCCGCTGATTCTCGAACTCAACGCACGCCCCGGCCTGAACATTCAAATCGCCAACGACTGCGGCCTTACCCACCGCGCCCATGCCGTAGAAGCGCGGATTGCTGAGCTGACCGCGCAAGGCGTGGTAGAAACGCCAGAAGAACGGGTGAAGTTTGCCCAGAGCTTGTTTGGCAATGTGCGTAAAGCCGAGATTTGATCGGTAGTTGGTGTAGAGAAAAGCCCGGCGCGAGTCGGGCTTTTTTGTGGGTGCCAGAACATCAAACGCATCGCGGCTAAAGCCTCTCCCATAAGCCGTTGCCGTAGCTTTCTCCAGTTAAGAACAAGCAGGTGTCGGCCAAGAGCAGCCGCTCCTGGCGAGAGGCAGCAGCTTGAAGGAGTGTACGAGTCTATGGTCGATTCAGGCTGCGATGCTGAGCACTTGCGCCAGTAACTGCGACAGTTAATTGGACGCCGCCTGTGATTCCGCTACGGCCCCTGAAGCGCAAAACCAAGCCTGAACCAAGCTGCCCCGCAGCACTTAAATGCTTATCCATCCGCGTGGTCGCTGCGACCGTACGCGGCGATGAACATGGCGACAGCCGACCGGCAATAGGATTCGATTTCGTCCTCTGCTCTCGCCTGATCGAAGCGGGCGATCATCAGTAGATCGGACCCTTTGAAGAGCGCGGCAAACAAGCGGGCGGCTTGGAGAGGATCGGGAACATTGAGATGCGCCTTTCCGTGAAGTTGGCGCAACAGGGCCTCGATATCGGCGATGACGTGGGCGGCGCCGGATTCGTAGTGGCGCTTGCTCAGGGCGTTTTGACTCGTTTTATCGGCCATGACCATGGCTTCAATACTGCTGACGTCTGGTCTCAACAGCGTGCGCAGCAGTGATGTTCCCACCGCCATAAGTTGGTCTTCGACCGGACCTTCGGCACCTTCAAGCAGAGCCTGTGGTGCAAACGACTGCTGGCAGCCGGCCGCGATGGCTGCACTGAACAGCGCCTCCTTGTTCTCGAAGCGCCTATAGATGCTGAGCTTGGATATCTTCGCCCGCTGGGCGACCTTGTCCAACGTCGTCGCTTGAAAACCCAATTCCACAAAAAGTTCGCTCGCGGCGTCGAGTATCGTTTGGGCAAGCGCCTCGTTGGTGGGCCGGCCGCGCCGGCCCTGTACAGTTTCGCTCATGATATTAGTACTTTACAGTATCCTAAATTAGGATATACGATACCATCCAGTGTCCTAAATGTGCAATCCAAAGGCTAGGTTACAACCTGCCCTCCAGCGGAGCCCATCACCATGAATGACGTCATCATCATCGGCGGAAGTTTTGCCGGTCTCGCCGCCGCTTTGCAGCTCGGCCGTGCCCGTCGCAAGGTCATCGTTCTCGATACCGGCCGGCCGCGTAACCGCTTTGCCGGCCATTCGCATGGTCTGCTCGGTCACGATCACACGCCGCCGCTGGACATCCTGACCGCGGCGCGGCAGCAGTTGGCGCGCTATCCAACGGTCAGACTGGTCAATGCCCGGGCGGAGAAAATTTCTGGCGCAATCGACGATTTCTGCGTTGTCACTGACGATCACGAAAGCCTAATGGCCCGCCGCGTGATCCTGAGCTATGGCGTCGCCGACCAAATGCCTGCTATTCCGGGCTTTGCCGAGAGTTGGGGCACGTCCATTGTCCCCTGCCCCTATTGCGACGGCTTTGAAGTCGCTGGCCAGCATTGGGGCCTCGTGTGGTCCGGCCCGCAATCGCACAACCAGGTCAGGCTGTTCCTCGATTGGACTGACAGGTTGACTGTCTTTGCCGATGGTCACGACATTGCGCCTGATATCCAGGCCGATCTGGCGCACCGCAACATACCTGTCGTCGACGGGCGGATCGTCGAGATCGCCCATCACCAGGGGCATATCGCTACCGTCAATCTCGACACTGGCTCCACTGTCGCGGTCGATATCCTGTTTGCTCATCCGCGCAACAAGCCGTCCGCAAGCCTGCATGAATCGCTGGGCCTTGCCACGATGGATACGCCCACTGGCGTCGTGCTCAAGGTCGACGAGCGCCGCCAAACCAGCACGCCCGGCATCTACGCCGGCGGTGATCTCACCACGCCCATATTGCCCTCAGTCACCCAGGCATCATCACAGGGCGCGATGGCGGGTATTTTCGCTCAGCAGTCGATGCTGGCTTGAGCGCATAGAGAGGAGATGAACATGGCCGTCGATCCGGACAGCGCCGGCGTGCGCTTCCCTCCGCCCCTCATTTATCTGGGAGCGCTGCTGTCGGGGCTGGCGGCGGAGCGGTTCGTCGCCCTGCACTTTTTCGGCATCGACCGGTGGTTGCTGGTCGCGACGGGCGCGCTGCTGTTCGCTGTCGGTGCGGCGAAGATGCTTGCGGCGGCGGGGCTGTTCCGGCGCCTGGGCACCCACGTTCCGCCGTCGCGACCAACGACCCTCATCGCAACGACCGGCCCTTATCGCTGGACCCGCAATCCCATGTATCTCGGCATGGCGCTGGTCTATGCCGGCATTGCGATCGGCTTCGACGGAGCGATCGCCTTGGCTTTGCTTCCGTTGGTGCTAATCGTGATCCAGAGGCAGGTGATCGCTCACGAGGAGCGCTATCTCGAAGCGAAGTTCGGCGACGACTACCGCCGCTACAAAGCCAAGGTTCGCCGCTGGCTCTGACTATTCCACGGCGGCCGCCTGCGGGATGTTCTGATAACCAACACTGACTTTCTTGCCGCGGCTACTGAATGGGCCCTGACTCCGTAAATAACTAAGGGCCGCTTTTGGCCGGTACCGTTCCTTCACGACAGGCCGCAACCGGCCAGAAGCGGCCGTTTCAAAAGTGGTGTGGTACTCGCTTAAAAAGCGAACGTCATGCTGCCTCCAGGGAAGACAGGTGACTACGCTGCCATCGCTTTGGAGAGACGCCAGTCAGCTTGCGGAACATGCGGGTGAAATGGGGTTGGTCGGAGAAGCCGCATTCGAAAGCGACTTCGCACATGGATAGCGAGCCTTCAATAATCAAGTGCTGAGCACGCTCGATACGCGATTTTAGCGTCCACTCTTGCGGCGACATCCCCGTTGTTTTCTTGAAGGCCCGGGAGAAGTGGCTTCTGGACAAGGAGCATTGTGAAGCGACCTCGGCAATCAGCACCTTGTCCTGGCAGGCAGACGCCAGAATCTGTTTGGCCTTGCGCTCCTGCCAAGGGGCCAACGCCGAGCGCTCTCGACTGTTTCGCAATGGTTGCTGAAACGGTGAGCCAAAGAGGTGAGTTTTCTGACCGAGCATGATCCTGTCCATGGTTGTCTCCTTGTAATACGCGCAGCCGTTCGCGCCAGCGAGCGAGATCGGCTGACCTTGGTTCATTCGGGTGAGAGGCCGCCCCCTATGTTTCGGGAGCGGCGAGCAGGCTAGATAGGGACAGCGATGGGGGCGAGGGTCGGGCCGTGTGCAACGCGCTCAGGCGCCTTGTGCACCATGGTATAGGCGTAGTCGACGCCCATGCCGTAGGCGCCGGAGTGCTCTTTGACCAGATTCATTACCGCGTCGTAGGTCTCGCGGTTCTTCCAGTCACGCTGCCATTCCAGTAGCACCTGCTGCCAGGTCACGGGCACCACGCCCGCCTGGATCATGCGCTGCATCGCATAGTCGTGCGCTTCTTTGGTGGTGCCGCCGGAGGCGTCTGCGACCATGTAGATCTCGTAACCGGCATCGTGCATGGCTGAGAGCGCGAAGGTGGTGTTGCACACCTCGGTCCACAAGCCGGAGACGATGATCTTGTTGCGGCCATTGGCCTTCAACGCATCACGAACCTTCTGGTCGTCCCAGGAGTTCATCGAAGTGCGCTCGAGCAGTGGCGCCTCGGGGAAAACGGCGAGCAGTTCGGGATAGGTGTGGCCGGAGAAGCTTTCGGTTTCTACCGAGGTGATGGTGGTCGGCACGTTAAAAATCTTGGCAGCCTTGGCCAGCCCCACGGTGTTGTTCTTCAGTGTCTGGCGGTCGATGCTCTGCACGCCGAAGGCCATTTGCGGCTGTTGGTCGATAAAGATCAGCTGGCTGTTTTGTGGAGTCAGAACATCGAGTTTTGGGTTATTCATTGTTGTTTACCTGTCGGTTGAGTAATGGTCTGTGCTTCGATCCGGACGGCCACATCGGCTTGGTTGCCGCAATGCAGCGATGGCGCCGTCTAGAGCGGCTGCGGCCCGAATTCCAATTCAATTTAACGAAACAACAGGAAATTTGCGCTCGCATTAATGCGCTCTTGAAAGTGCATAAATGCATCATCTAGATTGCCCTTACGCTGCTAGCATCTGCCTCCCACCACCGGACCGCGGCTTTCAACGCGGTCCATAGAGCGCTCGGAGATTGCAATGACAGCTACACGTCCAAACGGCCAAAAGACCGCTTACTGGGGCGTTCCCTGGGAGGAAGGCTATGGCTACCCACAGGCAAGACAGGTCGGTAAGGAAATCTATGTATCTGGCCAGTTCAACCACGATGAACACGGCAATCTGGTAGCGCCTGCGCCGCTGGATACCGAGGGCAGACCCAGCGACTTCTCGGCGATGGGAGAGCAGATGCGCACTGCGTACGACAACATCGCCAAACTGCTCGCGCTGTATGACGCGACGCTTGAGGATGTGGTGGAGGAAACGCTGTTTGTGCTGGATATGGATGCGGCCTTCGCCGTGGTTGGCCAGGTACGCAAGACCGCTTATGGCACTGAGCGTCCGCAATGCGCCAGCAACATTATTGGCGTGTCTAGACTGGCGCAGCGTCCGCAACTGATCGAGATTGCCTGCAAGGCAGTCATCGGCGCGCGC
>NZ_JBBNAH010000741.1:0-11443 GCF_037994325.1 Pseudomonas sp. | reverse complement strand
TCGGTCTTTTCAACGCATCACACTTAGGCAGCAGCAGCTTGGCTGAGATCCTTGATGTGACCGTTCAGGCGGCTCTTATGACGAGCTGCTTTGTTCTTGTGGATGATGCCTTTGTCGGCCATACGGTCGATTACAGGCACAGCCAGAATGTACGCTTTCTGAGCAAGTTCGAGGTCTTTGGCGTCGATAGCCTTGACCACGTTCTTGATGTAAGTACGAACCATGGAGCGCAGGCTGGCGTTATGGCTACGACGCTTCTCAGCCTGTTTAGCGCGTTTTTTGGCAGAAGGTGTATTGGCCACCGTCGAGCTCCTTGAAACTTTGGGGAAATGACTAAACAAATAAGGCCGCGAATCATGCCGATGTGTCGAAGGCTTGTCAAGCGCGGTTCAGCCTTGCTGTGTACAGGCCGACAGGCGTGCCCCACGTGCGAGGATGATTTATTTGCGGTCCGGTTCTACACTCGCCGCCTTTGCCTTGCGGCCTACAGCGCAGTGCCGTGTTTTGCGGTGGCGTAGCTTACTTCATGCGGTAGAAACGAGCGTTATGAATTTACTTAAGTCGCTGGCTGCGGTCAGCTCGATGACCATGTTGTCCCGGGTGCTGGGTTTTGTTCGCGACACCATCGTGGCGCGTTTTTTCGGCGCAGGCATGGCCACCGACGCCTTCTTTGTTGCCTTTAAGCTGCCCAATCTGCTGCGGCGAATTTTTGCCGAGGGCGCGTTCTCGCAAGCGTTTGTGCCGATTCTGGCTGAGTACAAAACCCAGCAAGGCGAGGAGGCGACGCGAACCTTTGTTGCTTACGTATCAGGCCTGCTGACCCTGGTATTGGCGGTGGTGACGGCGCTGGGCATGATCGCCGCGCCCTGGGTGATCTGGGTAACGGCGCCGGGCTTTGTCGATTCGCCGGAAAAATTCGAGCTGACCTCTTCGCTGTTGCGCGTGACCTTTCCTTATATATTGCTGATCTCCCTGGCTTCGTTGGCCGGCGCGATTCTGAATACCTGGAACCGCTTTTCGGTGCCGGCCTTCGTGCCGACCCTGCTCAACCTGAGCATGATTTTTTTCGCTCTGTTTCTGACGCCCTATTTCGATCCGCCCGTCATGGCGCTGGGCTGGGCCGTACTGGTCGGCGGTCTGCTGCAACTGCTCTACCAACTACCGCATTTGAAAAAGATCGGCATGCTCGTGCTGCCACGCTTGAACCTGCGCGATAAAGGCGTGTGGCGGGTGATGAAACAAATGGGGCCGGCGATTCTCGGCGTTTCCGTTAGCCAGATTTCGCTGATCATCAACACCATCTTTGCCTCGTTTCTGGTGGCCGGCTCGGTGTCGTGGATGTACTACGCCGACCGCTTGATGGAGCTGCCGTCGGGTGTACTTGGTGTGGCACTGGGCACCATCCTGCTGCCAGCACTATCGCGTAGCTTCTCGAGCAAAAATACCGAGGAATACTCGCGTCTGCTGGATTGGGGGCTGCGCCTATGTTTTCTGCTCGCTCTGCCATGTGCGCTGGCGCTGGCGATCATTTCCGAGCCGCTGACCGTGTCGCTGTTTCAGTACGGCAAATTCAGCGCCCATGATGCGCAGATGACCCAGTACGCCTTGATCGCTTACTCCGTGGGACTGTTGGGCATCATCTTGGTCAAAGTGCTGGCGCCGGGCTTCTATGCGCGGCAGAACATCAAAACGCCGGTGCGTATTGCCCTGGGTACGCTGGTGGCCACACAGCTGATGAACCTGGTGTTCTTTTTTACCTTGCCGTATCCCCATGCCGGGCTGTCACTGTCCATCGGACTGGCCGCCTGCTTGAACGCCGGCTTGTTGTTCTGGCAGCTGCGCAAGCAACAGTTATTTGTGCCACAGCCAGGCTGGGGGGTGTTTATGGCCAAGCTGGTGGCGGCCGTGTTGGTAATGGCGGCTGTGCTGATTGGCTTGATGTATGTGATGCCGGCTTGGGATCAGGGGGAAATGTTGATCCGTTTGTTACGCCTCGGCGCATTGGTGGCGGTCGGTATTGCCGCGTATTTTGGCGTGTTGTTGCTGCTGGGCTTTCGTCTACGTGATTTTGCCCGGCGTTCGCTGGCCTGATATGCCGCGGGAATATTCATTTTCGTGCATGCAATAACGCGACAGCTGTTGCCTGTTGTACAGCGCCGGGTGTGCGTATAATCGCCCACTTTGTGAGCAAGAAGCGTCCCTATGCAGCTGGTTCGAGGGCTTCAAAACTTGCGGCCCCAGCATCGGGGCTGTGTGGCCACCATCGGCAATTTTGATGGCGTGCACCGTGGTCACCAGGCCATCCTGGCGCGGTTGCGTGAGCGCGCCGATGAATTGGGTGTGCCTAGCTGTGTGGTGATTTTCGAGCCGCAACCCCGTGAATTTTTTGGTCCCGACACCGCGCCGGCACGCCTCACCCGTTTGCGCGACAAGCTGGCCTTGTTTGCTGCTGCCGGGGTCGATCGGGTGCTGTGCCTGTCCTTTAATCGCCGTTTGCGTGAACTCAGCGCCGCTGAATTTGTTCACGCCATTCTGGTTGAGGGCCTTGGTGTGCAGCACTTGGAAGTGGGCGATGACTTCCGTTTCGGCTGCGATCGAGCGGGCGATTTTGCTTTTCTGCAGCAAGCCGCCGTGGTCGAAGGTTTTACCCTGGAGGCGGCCAGCACCGTTGAAATTGACGGTCTGCGCGTAAGCAGTACGCGTGTGCGTGAGTCGCTCGCCGCCGCTGATTTTGTATTGGCTGAACGTTTGCTCGGTCGTCCGTTTCAAATTTCCGGACGCGTGTTGCATGGGCAGAAACTGGCCCGCCAATTCGGCACGCCAACGGCCAACGTACAACTCAAACGCCGCCGCGTGCCGCTGACCGGGGTGTACCTGGTGAGTGTTGAACTCGACGGCAAACCCTGGCCTGGCGTCGCCAATATCGGCGTGCGACCTACGGTGCAGGGCGACGGTAGCGCACACCTGGAAGTGCATCTTTTAGAGTTTGTCGGCGATATCTATGGCCGACGTTTGACGGTGGCATTCCACCAAAAGCTGCGCGATGAGCAGCGTTTCGCCTCCCTGGAGGCGCTGAAGACGGCGATACACGCGGATGTCGCCGCCGCCCGTGCCCTATGGCAGGGTCAACCGCTTAAGTGAAGAGCCTGAGATGACCGACTACAAAGCCACGCTAAACCTTCCCGATACAGCCTTCCCAATGAAGGCCGGCCTGCCACAGCGCGAACCGCAGATTCTGCAGCGCTGGGACAGCATTGGCCTGTATCAGAAGTTGCGCGAGATTGGTAAAGATCGGCCCAAGTTCGTGCTGCACGACGGCCCGCCCTATGCCAACGGCACTATTCACATCGGTCACGCGGTAAACAAGATTCTCAAAGACATGATCGTGCGCTCGAAAACCCTCTCCGGGTTCGACGCGCCGTACGTGCCTGGCTGGGACTGCCACGGCCTGCCGATCGAGCACAAGGTTGAAGTCACCCACGGCAAAAACCTGCCCGCCGATAAAACCCGCGAGCTGTGCCGCGCCTATGCCGCTGAGCAGGTCGAAGGGCAGAAGGCCGAATTTATTCGCCTAGGTGTGCTTGGCGATTGGGCCAACCCCTACAAAACCATGGACTTTGCCAACGAAGCCGGGGAAATCCGTGCGCTGGCCGAAATGGTCAAAGGCGGTTTTGTCTTTAAAGGTCTGAAGCCGGTTAACTGGTGCTTCGACTGCGGCTCGGCCCTGGCCGAAGCGGAAGTCGAATACCAGGACAAAAAGTCTTCGACCATCGACGTTGCCTTCCCGATTGCCGACGAAGCCAAACTGGCCGCCGCTTTCGGCCTGCCGTCGTTGAGCAAACCAGCTGCCATCGTGATTTGGACCACCACCCCGTGGACCATCCCGGCCAACCAGGCGCTGAATGTGCACCCCGAGTTCACCTATGCCTTGGTGGATGTCGGCGACCGATTGCTGATTCTCGCTGAGGAGCTGGTTGAGTCCTGCTTGACCCGTTACAACCTCGAGGGCTCGGTGATCGCCACGGCGGTGGGTGCTGCGCTGGACTTGATCAACTTCCGTCACCCGTTCTACGAGCGCCTCTCGCCGGTGTACCTGGCCGAATACGTCGAGTTGGGCGCCGGTACTGGCGTGGTGCACTCCGCACCAGCCTACGGTGAAGACGACTTCGTGACCTGCAAGCGCTACGGCATGGTCAACGACGACATTCTCACTCCGGTGCAAAGCAACGGCGTGTACGTTGAATCGCTGCCATTCTTCGGCGGCCAATTTATCTGGAAAGCCAACCCGGCCATCGTTGAGAAACTCAGCGAAGTCGGCGCGCTGCTGCATACCGAAACCATCAGCCACAGCTATATGCACTGCTGGCGGCATAAAACGCCGCTGATCTACCGCGCTACCGCGCAGTGGTTCGTCGGCATGGACAAGCAGCCAGCCGCCGGCAACACCCTGCGTCAGCGCGCAGTACAAGCTATTGAAGACACCCAGTTCGTGCCGGCCTGGGGCCAAGCGCGCTTGCACTCGATGATCGCCAATCGCCCGGACTGGTGCATCTCCCGCCAGCGTAACTGGGGCGTGCCAATCCCGTTCTTCCTCGACAAAGCCAGCGGTGAACTGCACCCGCGCACCGTCGAGCTGATGGAGGAAGTGGCCAAGCGCGTTGAACAAGAGGGCATCGAAGCCTGGTTCAAACTCGACGCCGCCGAACTGCTCGGTGACGAAGCGGCCAGCTACGACAAAATCAGCGATACCCTCGATGTCTGGTTTGACTCCGGCACCACCCACTGGCACGTGCTGCGTGGCTCGCACCCGATGGGCCACGAGAGCGGCCCGCGGGCCGATCTGTACCTGGAAGGCTCCGACCAACACCGCGGCTGGTTCCATTCCTCGCTTTTGACCGGTTGCATGCTCGACGACCACGCGCCGTACCGCGAATTGCTGACCCACGGTTTCACCGTGGACGAGGCGGGCCGCAAGATGTCCAAGTCGCTCGGCAACGTTATCGCGCCGCAAAAGGTCAACGACACCTTGGGCGCCGACATCATGCGTTTGTGGGTGTCGGCCACCGACTACTCCGGCGAAATGGCGGTTTCTGATCAGATTCTGCAGCGCAGCGCTGATGCTTACCGGCGTATCCGCAACACGGCGCGCTTCCTGCTCTCCAACCTCAGTGGCTTTAACCCAGCCACCGACCTGCTGCCCGCCGAAGACATGCTGGCGCTGGACCGTTGGGCCGTCGACCGCGCCTTGCTGCTGCAAAACGAGCTGCAAGAGCATTACGGCGAATACCGTTTCTGGAACGTTTACTCCAAGGTGCACAACTTCTGCGTGCAGGAGCTGGGCGGCTTCTACCTGGATATCATCAAGGACCGTCAGTACACCACTGCCGCAGACAGCAAGGCGCGTCGCTCCTGCCAGACCGCGCTGTTCCATATCGCTGAAGCGCTGGTGCGCTGGATCGCACCGATCCTGGCCTTTACCGCGGACGAGCTGTGGGAATACCTGCCAGGCGAGCGTAACGAATCGGTGATGCTCAACACCTGGTACGAAGGCCTCAGCGCCTTGCCGGAAGGCTTCGAGCTGGACCGCGCCTACTGGGAGCGCGTCATGGCGGTGAAAGTCGCAGTAAACAAAGAGATGGAAGTTCAGCGCGCGGCCAAGGCAGTAGGCGGCAACTTACAAGCCGAAGTCACCCTGTATGCCGAAGATGCCCTGGTCGCCGACCTCGGCAAACTCAGCAACGAGCTGCGCTTTGTCTTGATCACCTCGACCGCTGCCGTAGCGCCGCTGGCCAGCGCGCCGGCCGATGCGGTAGTGACTGAAGTGGCGGGCCTGAAACTCAAGGTAGTGAAATCAGCCCACGCCAAGTGCGCGCGCTGCTGGCATTGCCGTGAAGACGTCGGGGTAAACCCAGAGCATCCAGAAATCTGCGGCCGTTGCGTCGACAATATCAGCGGTGCAGGCGAGGTGCGTCACTATGCCTAACTCTGAGCGTTTCGGCCGGCTGAGCTTTTTGTGGCTGAGCCTGGTGGTGCTGATCCTCGATCAGGCCACCAAGCTGTACTTCGAAAGCAGCCTGAGTTTGTACCAGCAGATTGAAGTCATTCCCGGTTACTTCAGTTGGACTCTGGCCTACAACACCGGCGCCGCCTTTAGCTTCCTCGCTGACAGCTCCGGCTGGCAGCGTTGGTTGTTTGCCCTTATTGCCATCGTGGTCAGCATCACCTTGGTGGTCTGGCTGAAACGCCTGAAGGCCGACGAAACCTGGCTGGCCATTGCCCTGGCCTTGGTGCTCGGCGGCGCATTGGGCAACTTGTACGACCGTATCGTCCTTGGCCATGTGATCGACTTTATCCTTGTGCATTGGCAGAACCGCCATCACTTTCCGGCGTTCAACCTCGCCGATAGTGCCATCTCGGTGGGCGCCGTGTTGCTGGCCCTGGATATGTTCAAAAGCAAAAAAGCCGAGGAGCCTGCCCATGACTGATGCCCCCGTAACGGAGCAACGTATTGGTCCGGACAAACAAGTAACCCTGCACTTCGCCCTGAACCTGGAAAACGGCGACGTGGTGGACAGCACTTTCGACAAAAAACCAGCCACCTTTAAAGTCGGCGACGGCAACCTGCTGCCCGGTTTTGAAGCGGCGCTATTCGGCCTTAAGGCTGGCGACAAACGCACCCTGCAAGTCGAACCGGAGCACGGCTTCGGCCAGCCCAACCCACAAAACGTGCAGGTGATGCCGCGCTCGCAATTCGAAGGCATGGAGTTGTCGGAAGGCTTGCTGGTGATCTTTAACGACGCCGCCAACACCGAGCTGCCCGGCGTGGTCAAAGCCTTTGATGACAGCCAAGTTACCATCGACTTCAACCACCCGCTGGCCGGCAAGACCCTGAGCTTTCAGGTCGACATTATCGAGGTCAAGCCGGCCTAATCCGCCGGTTGCCTTGCCCCGCTTTGGCGGATGAGGACGCACCCATGCAAATCAAACTCGCCAACCCCCGCGGCTTCTGCGCCGGCGTTGATCGCGCGATCGAAATCGTCAACCGCGCCCTGGAAGTGTTCGGCCCGCCGATCTACGTGCGTCACGAAGTGGTGCACAACAAATTCGTCGTCGAAGACCTGCGCGCCCGTGGCGCCATCTTTGTCGAAGAGCTCGACCAGGTGCCGGACAACGTCATCGTTATCTTCAGCGCCCACGGCGTTTCCCAAGCCGTGCGCAAAGAAGCCGAAGCCCGCGGCCTGAAAGTGTTCGACGCCACCTGCCCGCTGGTGACCAAAGTACATATTGAAGTCGCCCGCTACAGCCGCGACGGCCGCGAATGCATCCTCATCGGCCACGCCGGCCACCCCGAAGTGGAAGGCACCATGGGTCAATACGACGCCAGCAACGGCGGCGCTATCTACCTGGTCGAAGACGAAGCCGACGTCGCCAACCTGCAAGTACGCAACCCAGAAGCCCTGGCCTTCGTCACCCAAACCACCTTGTCGATGGACGACACCAGTCGCGTTATCGACGCCCTGCGCAATCGCTTTCCCAGCATTGGTGGGCCGCGCAAAGACGACATTTGCTACGCCACACAGAACCGCCAAGACGCCGTTAAACAGCTCGCCAGCGAATCCGATGTGGTGCTGGTAGTCGGCAGCCCCAACAGCTCCAACTCCAACCGCTTGCGCGAACTTTCCGAGCGACTGGGTACGCCGGCTTATCTGATTGATGGCGCTGAAGATCTGCAACAAGGCTGGTTCGAAGGTGCGGCGCGTATAGGCATTACCGCAGGTGCTTCGGCGCCGGAAGTGTTGGTGCTGGGCGTGGTGCAGCGTTTGAGGGAGTGGGGCGCGGTAGGTGCGGAAGAGCTGGATGGGCGGCCGGAGAATGTGACGTTCTCGATGCCGAAGGAGTTGCGGGTTAAGGCCATTTGAGTCGCTGAAGCCGGCGTAAAAAAAGGAGCTGTAGATGCAGCTCCTTTTTTATTGGCTGGTGTTTAGATGCCTTGGCAACTCGTCCAGGCGCCGATTTGGCTGAGTTTACCAGTTGCCCCTCGTGCGCCCGTGGAAGACAGCGTAAGGGTACCGGTGCCGGCCAACCTGGTACCGGCTACTGGTGTTGCGGACAACAGATAGGTGGTTGCAGTAGAGGAGGCCGCCACGAGCGCGATATTGAACTGCGCGGAGCCGTCTACTGGGCTTTTTGTGTAGTTACCGAGCGAGGCACTGGCATAGGTGTTGTTCTGCGCGCGGAAACGTTCCACCACATTGGATGCGCCAACCAAGGTCGCCTTGGCGTCCTCGCAGGTAGTTCGGCGAATGTAGTTCTGATAATTCGGTATGGCGATCATCGACAGAATGATCAAGATCGCCGACGCCACCATCAATTCCACGAGGGTAAAGCCTTGTTGTGTTTTCATCTTTTACTGCCCTTGTTAAAAGCCGAAACGGGCCTTGCGGCCCGTGCGGTGGTTGTCTAGTCGAGGGTGGACTGGTCGATCCAGTAGGTTTTACCCGGTGCTGGTGTGCCACTTGGGTCCGGGTCAAGCCCTGGGTCTTTCAGCACCCAGCAATGCGCGCCGCTGCAGAACAACTGCGGGTCGCCGGAAATACCGCCGCTGTTACTGGTTTGCGCTCGGTCCGCTGGCGTGCCGTTGCCGCCGGCAGGTACTGAGGCCGGTGTGGCGTCCAGTAGGCGAGCAGAGTAGGACCTGTTTACCCCAACTGCAGCGCTGCAAGCGGCGGTGCTGGTGGTGGGTTCGTAGGTGTTGAAATACAGAATGCCGTTAGCGGTCAGCGCGCGCGAAAGTACCTTCTCGCCACTGTTGCTCAAGGTGATATACCAGCCGCCAGTGGCCAGGTTAAACGCGTTGGTAGCGGCGGTTTTCTGAGCTGCGGTTCCCGCTTGCACCAAGTTGGCCGTTGCATCGTACAAGCTGCTTTCGGTCATCGTCCCTTCTGATGTCGTGGTTTTGAACAGCGTGGCAGTACGGAACGCATAGAAGCGGTCCTGAATGTACTCGTTAAGCGGGTGGCCACGGTAGCCGCTGCCAATGGACACGGCCAGGGAGCGAGTGCCGTTGGCATTAAGCAGCGACACGTCCGGCTCGTTGTAGAACCGCCGTGCACCGGCTGCGGTGGTGGTGTTACCAACGCTGGCAAATACGCCGTCATTGTTGGTGCCTGCTGGGGTTACCAGCGAGGCACCGCTGCTGCCGTTGTTGATGTAGAAGCGCCATACCTGGCCGCCCATATCGCCAACGAAAAACTGGTCGGCAAGTTTGTCAGCATCTGCGACTAATACGTCGGCGGAGTTTTTCTGCAGGTCAATAACCCGCACGCTGCTTGGAATGCTGTACTTCATTTTTGGCAAGCTTTGCGTGTAACCCGAGGTCGCTCTGCCCGCCGACCAGATTAAAGCACCGGTTTTTGCGTTAACAATGTAGATAGAATTGCCCTGCGAGTCGTCCGCATACAGGCTGGTGGAGATATTGCGATTGTCCGCATCCTGCGCTGGGTCGTAACCACCACCAAAAACCAGGACGTCGGTGATGTCAGTACCCACTCGAATTTTGGTTCTGACCGGCACCGACCACGTTTGCCCAAGATTCTCGAAGCCAGTGGTTGTACCGCCCAAAATCTGCCAAAGGATTTTCGGGTTGCTACGGTCGGTGATATCCAGTGCGTAAATGTTGCGCCCACCGCGACCCATGGTGGCGTAGGCGTAGACGAAGTCGCCGGCGTTCTTCGTCGTGGTATTTCCGCTGATTGCATCGCCGTAGATCAGACCATTACCGTTTACATCATTTACCCACAGGGTAACGGTGTTATCCATGCCATAGAGGCGTGGCCTGATCGAGCTGGACTGCGCGTTGTCACGCAGCTGTTTGATGTTTGGTAACAACTCCTGGGGCATATAGGCGAATTGCTCTACGCCAGTGTCGGTGTTGAAGCCGTGAATGTAGCCCTCGTTGGTGCCCATGATCGCTGTGATATCGGGCGAGGTGCATACCCCGGAAGTGAAGGTGTTGCAGCCATAAGTCACGAGACGGGGCGAGGAGTGGATTGGGTCGCCCAAGGAATAACGGTCAGCCGTATTGACCGCGTCGGGTCCGCCGCGAATGTAGCTGATCAGGTTGACTCGCGCCGTGTCATCCATGCTGGAGTCGCCCAGCTTGGCCTTGGTAATACCCGTGTTTGTAGTTACCAACGCGGACAATGCGGTGGCTGTGGTGGGAGACGCCCCGGTGTAGGTATAGAGGTTGCGCGAGGCCGGTACCGGCAGCTTCACCGCTGCCCCCCCCAGGGTAATGTCGGAACCATCGCGAGTGTTATTCCAGAAGCTGCGTGCACTGGATTTAAAGAACCCGGTATTGGGGTCGATGGCGGATACGTCATCGGCATCAACGATGGTCGCCACCGAGCCTTCGGTCTTCAGGCGATAGCGCTTCAGGTTGCCTGCCCAACGGTTGAACTGTGACGGTTTGAACAAGGCGAAATACAGCTGATCCAGGTTGTCTGCGCGGTTAAAGCTGTTTACTGGTGCGGTGCTGTTAACAAAGGTGGTGTTAGTGGCTAGCGCCGCTTGCACGATGTCGTCAAAGGCATTGGCCAGGTCGCTGGCGTTTTCGGCCTGGTAGGCCTTGCCGCCGCCCAATCTAGCCAGGTCATTCAACAGCGCGGTGGCTTGGGCATTACCACTGGTGTTAAAACCAATGGTGCTGGTTTGCACGTTGTTAAGACCCTCGTAGTCAGCCATGTCCGAGGTCTTCATCCAAGTAACCAGCGAGCGTGCGCAGCGCTCGCTGTCGTAGCGGCTGTCGCTGGTGCAGTTGGTTAGGCCGGTCAGGGTATTGACCCCGGCTTTAGCTTCGTCGGTGGTGCCGTTCGCTTCACCGTCCGTGAGGAACACCACGTAGTTGGCTTGGCACGAACTGGTGATTGGGCTGGCGTCACTGCCGATATGTTTCGCTGGCGTTTGCACCAAGTATTTCGCTGCATCGTAAAGCGTTGGCACAATAGGCGTTGAACCATTGGCTACCAGTGCCTGCACGATACCGTTGGTGTATTCGCGCACGGTATAGCCCTTGGAGCCGAGGCCGCCGGATGCAAGCTTGATGCGCAGTTTTATGCTGGCATCAGGGCTCACGTTGCGGGTTTTCAGTTCGAACGCACTGTTGGTTGGCCTAAACATTACGGCCACTGCGTTGCCGTCCGCCCAGTCAGTTTTGTTGAAAATGGTCTGCAATTGAGTGGTCAGGCCAGTGGCGGAGCAAGTTACAGGTACACCTGCAGTAACCGGAACAAAACTGCAACTGGTTGCGGCTGTTAGGCTGCGCCCACTTAGGTTGTTTCTGCCTGTACTGAGTGCGCTGGCGTTGGCTGAGTCCTCGAAGTACACATTGCTGACTCCGGTAGTGCCGGTATTGTTGGGGGTTACTATTACATCCGTACTTAAT
>NZ_JBBNAH010000740.1:0-5201 GCF_037994325.1 Pseudomonas sp. | reverse complement strand
CGTGGTTGGAACTGTTCAGCGATATTCGCCGCCAGCATTTGCTCTGCGGCACCGTGCTTGGGCTGTTTATGTTGTGGCTGGTGCGGCGCGATTTTGATGTGGGCGTCTCGTTCCACTTTATTGGCATGACCGCCGTTACGCTGCTGCTGGATTGGCCGCTTGCGGTATTGGGCGGGCTGGTCGCCCAGCTCGGCTTGCTCGCCATAGGCAGGCAAGACCTCGCCGCCATGGGCGTCAACGGCGTGCTGCTGGTGCTGGTGCCGGTAGTGGTTACTGAGGTCAGCGCGCTCTGGGTCGAGCGGCGGCAATCACAAAATCTATTCGTGTATATCTTCTGCTCCGGCTTTTTTCCGGCGGCGCTCGCGGCACTGCTGTGCGTATTGCTGGGCCTGTGGGTGCTGTGGTTGGACGGCCGTTTCCCCATGCCGTATTGGCTGGAAGACTTTATCGGCTACCTCTGGCTGGTGATGTTTCCCGAGGCGTTTATCAACGGCACGTTGATCACGGCCTTGGTGGTATTCAAACCCGAGTGGCTGGAGACGTTTAACCGCGATCGCTACCTGCAAGCGCCCTGGAAAGATGACGACTGATTCGCCGCTTTTATAGCGCGCCACGGCTTGACCTGAATCAGCCGCGCGCCTGGCACACTCTTCAGCATGGCGGCAATCAACCGAGGAGATTGTGAAATGAGTGTGCATACATGGGCCAACGACCACCTGCAGCGCAGCCTGGCAGCGGCAACCGCCGAAGGATATGAACCGGCCTTGGCATTACGGGCCTTGCTCAGCGCCGTGGTGGAGCAGAGCAAGGCGTACCGCAGCCCTGCCGACCTGGCGCAGGAGCTGCAATTTCTGGCGGATAACCTCGACGACGACCGCGACTACAGCTTTATGCGGCCCTAGGGCTTAGTGGCGCTGCGGCGGGATATCCAAGTCGCTGGAAAACAGCTCATCTTCCAACGGGTCGACCGGGATCGCGTGTTCCTCGGCGGCCCAAGCGCCCAGGTCAATCAACTTGCAGCGCTCGCTGCAAAACGGGCGGCTAACACTTTGCGGGCCCCACTCAACGGGCGCGCCGCAGGTTGGGCATTTAACGATTGGAGCTTGGCTCATGGCTGGCCTCCATGAAGGGTGAGATAAAAACGGTGCAGGCGTTCAACTTCGCTCTGCAGCCAGGGTAAATCGCGGTCATTGAGCAAGACGTCATCAGCGTGTTTCAAGCGCTCCTCGCGCAGCGCCTGGGCCTTGAGAATGGCCTGAACCTGCTCCGCCGAGGCTTGGTCGCGCAGCATGGTGCGCTGCACCTGCAACTGCTCAGGAGCATCCACCACCAACACACGTTGGGTCAGCTTATGCTGGCCAGACTCGATCAGCAGCGGCGACTCCAAAATGGCGTAGGGCGATTGTGCGCTGGCCAGGCTGGTCATAATTTCGGCACCGATCAGCGGATGCAGCAATGCCTCCAACCAACGGCGCTCTTCTGGCGCTTGAAAGATAAGGGTGCGCAGCGCGGCGCGATCCAACTCACCATTGGCCTGCAACACCTGCGGGCCAAAGTGTTCAGTGATGGCCGCCAAGGCGGGCTTGCCCGGCTCCACCACCCAGCGGGCGGCGTGATCAGCGTCGACGCAATGCACGCCCAACTTAATAAAGTGCTGCGCCACTGCGCTCTTGCCACTGCCGATACCGCCAGTGAGCCCGAGAATCCAAGGTGTCGTCATTTAAAACCGGCGATTTGCAGATAAGTGCCGGTTATTTGATCACCCCAGAGCAAAGCAATCCAGCCAGCAATGGCCAGATAAGGGCCAAACGGGATGGGTGTACTGGTCTCGGCATTGCGCAAACGCAACATAATCACGCCCAACACCGCCCCCACCAACGACGACAACAAAATGGTCAGCGGCAACACCTGCCAGCCACCCCAGGCACCGAGCATCGCCAGCAACTTAAAGTCGCCGTAACCCATGCCTTCCTTGCCAGTGGCCAGCTTGAACAGCCAAAACACCGACCACAGACTCAGGTAACCGGCGACGGCGCCAAACAACGCATTCTGCGGCGTGGCCAGCAAACCAAACTGATTCACCAGCAAACCGACCCACAGCAGCGGCAAGACCAAATCATCCGGCAGCAACTGGTGATCGATGTCGATCAGGCTCATCGCCAGCAAGCCCCACGTCAGCAACAGCATCGCCCCGGCTTGCCAGTTGAAACCGAAATGGTAGGCGACGTAGGCGGAGAGCAGGCCGCATGTCAGCTCTACCAGCGGATAACGCTTACTGATCGGTGCTTTGCACGCCGAGCACTTACCGCGCAGCGCCAACCAACTGACTACCGGGATGTTCTCCCACGCCTGAATTTCATGGGAGCAATGGGGGCAGCGCGAATTAGGCAGGACCAGATTAAACGTCTCAGTCTTCTCCGGCGCCGGCAGCTCAAGAATCTCCCGCGCCTGCTTTTCCCAGTCGCGTTTCATCATCACGGGCAGACGATAGACCACCACATTGAGGAAGCTTCCGACCAGTAAACCAAGGAGGAAGGTACAAAAAATAAAGGCCAGCGTTGAGCTGGCCAGAACTTCGATTACGGGCATCTTTAAACCACGGAACCCAGTTGGAAGATTGGGAGGTACATGGCGATAACGAGGCCGCCAACAAGTACGCCAAGGACCGACATAATCAAGGGCTCCATTAGCGAGGTAAGGCCATCGACCATATTGTCTACTTCTTCTTCGTAGTAGCTCGCTACTTTGTCGAGCATTGTGTCGAGGGCGCCAGACTCCTCACCAATAGCCGTCATTTGAATGGCCATGGAAGGAAATACACCAGTAGTACGCATCGAAAAGTTGAGCTGCATGCCGGAGGATACGTCGGACTTCACCTTCATCGTCGCGCTTTTGAAAACGATGTTGCCGGTAGCCCCAGCAACCGAGTCCAGAGCCTCTACTAGAGGTACACCTGCGGCAAAGGTAGTGGAAAGCGTACGAGCAAAACGTGCTATCGACGACTTATAGATAATGTCGCCTACGATCGGCATCTTCAGAATGAAGCGGTCAAAGCCGTCACGTACTTTTTGCGAGCGCTTGAATGCCTGTTTGATGCCAAAAGTCGCACCGAAGACGCCGATCAGAATAACAAACCACCATTTCTGCAGCGCTTCAGACAATCCGATGACCCACATAGTGAAAGCAGGCAGTTCAGCTCCGAAACCTGAGAAGACCGATTGAAATTGTGGAACTACTTTGATCAGGAGAATGGCTGACACGATCAACGCCACCACAATTACGGCTATGGGATAATTCATCGCCTTTTTAATTTTGGCTTTAAGCTGTTCAGTTTTCTCTTTATAGGTAGCAATACGATCCAGAAGACTTTCTAGGGCGCCAGCTTGCTCTCCCGCATCCACAAGATTGCAAAAAAGATCATCGAAGTACAAAGGTTGAGAACGTAGCGCAGTAGCAAAGCTGTTGCCGGCTGCAACTTGTTGTTTAATGTCGTCGACTAGCTTACGCATATTCGGGTTTTCAACGCCCTCGGCGATGATGTCGAAAGATTGCAGTAGCGGTACACCTGCTTTCATCATGGTGGCCATCTGCCTGGCGAACATGGCAATGTCCATTGGCTTGATTTTTTTGCCCTTGCCAAAAAGGGACACGGCCTTCTTACGCACCTTTGTCGGGTTCACACCTTGTTTGCGCAACTGTGCTTTAACCAGTGCTGGATTCTGGCCGCTCATTTCTCCTTTGACTTTGGAACCTTTCTTATCAGTTCCTTCCCAGCTGAACGTGCTGGTTTTTAGTGCTTTAACGGCCATGAATTAGTCCTTAGTCACGCGGTTCACTTCTTCGAGGCTGGTGACTCCTTGCATTGCCTTCAGCAAAGCTGAGGTGCGGAGGTCATTGAAGCCGTCTTTGCGCATTTGCACCGAGATATCGATGGAGTTGCCTTCCTCCATGATAATGCGTTGCAGGGCAGGCGTGTTTTTAACCACTTCATAAATCCCGACGCGGCCTTTGTATCCGCCGTTGCAATTGTCACAGCCAACCGGGCCATAAACCTTAAATTTCCCCAACTGATCTGCGGGAAAACCTTCCTCAAGCAATACGTCGTCGGGTATCTGTCGTTCTTTCTTACAGTGACTGCAAAGCTTGCGTGCCAGGCGCTGGGCAATGATTAGGTTTACCGAGGTGGCGATGTTAAACGAGGGCACGCCCATGTTGCGCAAACGGGTCAGCGTTTCAGCTGCGCTGTTGGTGTGCAGCGTAGACATAACCATATGCCCGGTCTGCGCAGCTTTTACAGCAATGGAGGCGGTGTCCAGATCGCGGATTTCGCCGACCATGATGATGTCTGGATCTTGACGCAAGAAGGATTTCAACGCTGCCGTAAAGTCCATCCCTTGCTTGGGGTTGACGTTTACTTGGTTGATACCTTCTAGGTTGATCTCTACGGGGTCTTCTGCCGTAGAGATGTTCACATCCACAGTATTGAGAATATTCAGGCCGGTATATAGCGAAACGGTTTTGCCGGAGCCGGTAGGACCTGTCACCAAAATCATGCCCTGCGGCTGCTTCAGTGCGGATAGATAAAGTTCTTTTTGCGACTCTTCGTAGCCTAGGGCATCGATGCCCATTTGGGCGCTAGAGGAGTCCAGAATTCGCATTACGATCTTCTCGCCCCATAGGGTAGGGCAAGTGCTAACGCGGAAATCGATAGATTTAGTCTTCGATATACGCATTTTGATACGCCCATCCTGAGGCTTGCGTCGCTCGGAGATATCCAGGCTCGCCATAACCTTCAAACGCGCAGAAATACGTGGCGCCAGCTGAATCGGTGGGCGAGCGATCTCGTGCAAAATGCCGTCAGTACGAAAGCGCACGCGATAGCTTTTTTCGTAAGGCTCAAAATGCAAGTCGGATGAGCCTGCCTTGATTGCATCCAGTAGCATCTTATTCACGAAGCGCACCACCGGCGCGTCGTCGGCGGCATTGCCCTCGCCACCATCATCCTTATCTTCATTTACCGCTTGTACGTCTACGCCGTCTAAGTCGACATCACCCAGATCGTCCATGCCGCTATTGGCGCTTTCAAAAAACTTCTCGATTGCGTCGCCAAGCTTATCGTCCTCAACGAGTACCGCCTCGGTGTTTAAGCCGGTGCTGAACTGGATATCGGTAATGGCTTGGTGATTTGTCGGGTCCGAGAC
>NZ_JBBNAH010000739.1:0-6792 GCF_037994325.1 Pseudomonas sp. | reverse complement strand
GCGAAGACCTGCACTTCAACCGCCCCTACAACCTGCTGCGTTTACCGCGCGAATACCTGACCAAACCCTGGCCGCAAACCGTACAAAGCACCGCCCAGGTCGCCTGCCAACAGGCGCGCCAACAACTGCACGACCTCGGTGCCGAAGCGAGCCTGCTCGACACCCTGCAACGCTGGCTCTTTCGCCACGTACGCCAAGCCCCCAACCTCGAACACGCCGCCACCGCCTTTGCCATGAGCCCGGCCACGCTCAAACGCAAACTGCACAAACACGGCACCAGCTACCAGGAACAACACGACCACATCCGCATGCTGGTGGCGCTGTACCTTTACCAACTCAAGGGCTACAGCAACGACGAAGTGGCCAGCCATTTGCGTTTTCACGACGCCACCAATTTTCGCCGCTCCTTCAAACGCTGGACCGGCTTGGCGCCGAGTGCGTTATTGGCGTTTTTGCGTAGTTAACGTAGAGCGTTTTGCTCTTGTAGGGCGTGGCTACGCGCAGCAAGGCCAAAACACGGTTATGGGGGTGCACACATCCGAAATTAACCCTCGCCCGCTCCTACGCCGCCCTGCTCTGCGTCCTCCAGACGGCCTACCCCCGCCTGCCTACAGTGGCCCGTCGTGGTGAAACAGCGGCAGGATTTGCCCGTCCTGAATGCCTGCTTCACGCATGCAGCAAGCGTGTAACGCCGGTGTGTTTTGCCAAGCGTTTACACCTATGGCGGCTGTGCGTGGGACACCTTCGGATGTGCCGGCTCCTAGTGAGCCCGATCGGTCAACCCGCGTACAGCTGTCACCCCTACCCCGCAGGACCGCAAACGGTGACGGCTCTGGAGAACTAACTAGAAATGGACGCTTCAATCACTAATATCCATCTTGCAAGCCGTGATGTAATACATCACACTCCATTCACATGATCGTTAGCTTCCAGCACAAGGGATTACGTCAGTTTTACCAGACTGGCTCAACCCACGGCATTCGAGCTGATCATGCGAAACGACTCGCGCGCCTGTTGCAGCATATGGGTGACGCGGGCACACCCGCCGAACTGGATATTCCTGGCCGGCGGCTGCACGCGCTCACTGGCGAGCTGGCTGGCTACTGGTCGCTTTGTGTCAGCGGCAATTGGCGGTTGATTTTTCGCTTTATCAATACGGATATCGAGCTGGTCGATTATCTGGATTACCACTGAACAGGAGCACCTGACATGGTCATGTTCAACCCACCCCACCCGGGCGAAACCTTACTGGAAGACGTGCTTCCAGCGCTGAATATCAGCATCGCCGAATTCGCCAGACGCCTGGGTTTCGCCCGCGAAACCTTGTCGCGGATTCTTCACGGTCGCGCGCCGATCAGCCCCGATCTGGCGGTACGCCTGGAGCGCGCAGGCATCAGCACCGCCCGTTTGTGGCTGGCGATACAAGCCAACTACGACATCTGGCAGGCCGAGCACCGCGAGCAGCCACCCATCGAGAAATTTGCCGCGTTGAGCTGACATTTTTCCGCCCCCATGCCTGCCAGAGTCTGCCCATGCTCAAGACCACCGCGCGCCTGTTGTTGCGCCCGCCCTCGCTGGCTGACCTTGACGTGTTCCACGCCATTCATGCCGACCCCGCTACCAATCAATTCAACCCGGCGGGCCCCATGACCGACCGGCAACACGCCGAGCGCGTGTTGGGTCTCTGGCTTGGTCATTGGCAGCACTACGGTTATGGCCAATGGGCAATTGCTACGCTGCGCGCCCCTGACCAGATTATTGGCTTTGGCGGCATCGCCCCACGTCTATATGGCGATGTGGAACGCCTGAACCTCGGCTACCGCTTTGCCGAGCAAGCCTGGGGCAAGGGCTACGCCAGCGAGTTGGCGACAGCGGCACTGGCGTTCGCCTTTGATGACCTGCGCAAACCCGAGGTTTTTGCCATCGTGCGCCCGGCCCACGCCGCTTCGATACGGGTGTTGGAGAAGGTCGGTATGCAGCGCGTCAGAGAGCTGGACGATGTGCCGGGGCAGGCGATGAGCTTGGTGTATTTAGCGAGCCAAAATCGTATAGACAAGGCCAGTACCTTTCAGTAGCGTCCGCTGGCCAAATTACAGTGGCCCTTCGTTGGCTCTTACAGGGATGTTTCAACATGACCCAATCTGACAACAGCGCCGCGCAAGATCCGACGGCGTACACCGCACATTTGCCCATTCTTAAAGAAGCCGGTGCGGCTCTCGTTGGCCTCGGGCTGCTTGATATAGCCGCATTGGCATATTGCATCCGCTACAACATTGCCTACACATCAAGCTTCAATATCTTCGCGGTCATAGCTGGGCTGCTGCTATTGGGCGGCAGCTTAAGAACTGCATCGGTGGTGCGCTGGTTCAGCGTGTTTATGCTTAGCTCTGTCGCCATTGCGTTACCACTTTCGCCTCTTGTCCAACCGCTGGGCCTTACCCTCGTACAGGTGCGCAACGCCCCCGTGGACTCTTTATTTTTAGCTGTCTTCTATGCGGCGATTTGCGCGTTATGGGCCTGGCTCGCCGTCGCGCTAGGCAAACCAGAGGTGCACGCCGCTCGAGCCGCAACGGGCCGTCGCCGCCGGGACATGCGTATTCCAGGAGGCTTGGGCGCCGGGCTAGCTCTGCTGGCGATAGTCGGTTTGAGTGTTGTCTTGAACGGCGAAAGCGCGGAAAAAGCCAAGACCCTTGCTCAGGAGCAAGCGGGCCCGGATTACCGCTATAGCGTGAGGGCGCTGAACTTCACTAATCACTCGGTAGCCGCGCTTGTCACGGCATGGAATGATAGAGAAGTTCGGCAAATTCCTGTGACGTGGACGAAACCTTAGCCTCCACACGCAGAGTGCCAACGCCTAAGCGCCATTAGGCCAACTCAGTCACAACCCTGAAACGCAGCGCTCTCGCCTGGGCCTTTGCGGCCAATCAGGGCGGCGAAAGACTATACAAATCGTCAATTTGGCATAGGGTTAAAAACAGCCTCTCCCAGTTTCTGGCTGATCGTTATCGGCGGCGCGGCTTCTCAGCTTCGCGCTAGACGAGGCTACGAACTTTGCACAAGGCGAGCACAGATGAACGTTCAAGACATTTACGAGTACGCCAAGGTCGGTGATCTTCAGAGCCTGGAGTTGTTGTCGCTGGAGGGCGGTATTTATTTGTTGCAGGCGCAAGTAGGCGACCAGGTGCAGACGATCAAGGAGGCCGACGGCAGCACACTGCGCTTACGCTCGGTAACCCAGGCGCGGGATTTGTTGCAGGGTTTGCCCCTGACGGTGCCGTTCTACTTGGTGCACCACGAGGCACATACGGAAATGTGCGGCAGTGGCCAAGGTATGCAAGAGCCGTTGCGCGAGCGCATTTCGCTGGGGTCGACGTGGTAGCACAGCGCGTTTAATTCGTAGGTTGGATCGGTCCGCGTTCGGTGAGCCGCGGGCAAAGTCCACCTACCAACGCAACATGTTGGGCTTCGCCTGCGGCTCAACCCAACCTACGCGACCGTTGTGATTAGCGGGTAACAGGGGGGTCAATATCTGCGCAACTCGGGGTACGCACACCGCGCCAAGCCGTCACCAAACCGTCATGTTTTTTTCATACTGTTGCCGCCTCAAGCAATTAAGCCTTGCAGCGACATACGCCCATGCTTTGTGCCGAACTCAAGTCTTTCCATATGGTGGCCCGCCTGGGCAGCATCACCCAGGCGGCGAAAAAGCTCGGCTTGAGCCAGCCCACGGTGACCACGCAAATTCGCAATCTGGAAGGTCAATACGGCGTTGAGCTGTTCTATCGAGGCGGCCGTCGTTTGACCTTGAGCGATGAAGGCGTGCGCTTGCTGCCGATGGTGCAAGCCTTGTTGCAGCAAGAGGCCGATATCGAGTTTTTTCTGCGCAATAGCGGCCAGGTGCAGGGCGCGCTGCGCATTGGCGCTACCGCGCCTTATTACGTGTTGGACCTGGTGCGCGGTTTCCGTGAGCAGTTTGCCGCGTGTGAAGTCACCCTAACCATTGGCAATTCGCAGGAGGTGCTGGAGGCGTTGGAGGACTACCGCGTTGACTTGGCCGCCTCCTCGCAGTTGGTCGAAGACGCGCGCTTAACCCGCTTGGTGCTCGGCCATGACCCACTGGTGCTGGCCGTGCACCGCAGCCATCCGCTAGCCATCCATAACCGCGTGCCGCTAAGTGCGCTGGCGGGGCATTGTTTGCTGATGCGCGAAACCGGCTCCACCACCCGTGTGCTCAGCGAAAAGCTGTTGCAGGATGCCGGCGTGGCGCTGGGGCCTTTGCTGGAGATCGGCAGCCGCGAGTCCATTCGCGAAGCGGTGTTGCGCAATATCGGTATCAGCATCATTGCCCGCCACGAAGTGCCGGATAACCCGCAGCTCAAGGTGGTGGAGCTCGAAGGTGCGCCGCTGATTGCCGAGTACTTGTACTGCCTGAAAGAGCGCCGCCACGCACGCCTACCGGCAGCGTTTTTACGCTTGGCGCGCAGCGGTTGTGCTTGATTGCGTTGCATAACGGCTGGTGCGCATAGCAAATCCTACTGACCAACGTTCGCAATCGCGTAGGGTGTGCTGCGCGCACCAGGCATACCCGCAGAGGGCGCGCCGTTTTTAGTGAATTTCGGTGACGAACTGTTCGCGCGGGCGACGCACTTTTTCCAGGTTCACCAGCCAGTCGCCTTCGGCGGCGCGATGGCCGAGGGGCAGAATCACTACGCTGCGCAGATGCTTGGCGCCAAGGCCGAGAATCTCATCAACTGCGGCCGGGTCGAAGCCTTCCATGGGCGTGGCATCGACTTCTTCATTGGCGGCGGCGATCAGCGCTGAACCCAGGCCAATGTAGGCTTGCCGCGCAGCCGCTTGGTAGTTGGCCTCTTTGCCGCGCTGGGCAACGATACCCAGCAGTTGCTTGCGGTAGTTTTCCCAACCTTCGTTGATGGTGCCGCGCACTTGGTTGGTCAGGTCGAACATCATGTTGACGCGCTCTGGGGTGATGTCATCCCAGGCGGCGAATACCAGCAGGTGCGAGCAGTCGGTGACTTGCGCCTGGTTCCAGCTGACGGCTTTGATCTTTTCGCGAATTTCGGCGTTGGTGATCACAAACAACTCAAACGGCTGCAGGCCGCTGGAAGTGGCTGTCAGGCGCACGGCTTCAAGAATGCGCTCTACTTTTTCCGCCGGTACGGTTTTCGACGGGTCGTACTTTTTAGTTGCGTAACGCCATTTCAGCAGCTCGGTAATTTTGCTCATCATCAGCTTCCACAGGGGTTAGACAGGGTTCTGGGGCGCAATCACGACTGGCTGCCGGACCGAGCCTGCGCTTATGCTACCGATTAAAGTCAACTTGAAGGTCAAGGGAAAAATGAAGATAGGCGAGCTGGCACAACGCACGGGCATTCCTGCTTCGGCAATCCGCTATTACGAAGAACAAGGCTTGATCAGCGCGCCCACGCGCGACGGCAATGGCTACCGCCACTATGGCGAAGCCGTGGTTAAACGCCTGCTACTGGTGCGCAATGCCCAGCGCCTGGGCTTTGCCTTGGAGACGATCAAAGGCCTGTTTTTGCATGACGGCAGTTGCTCGAAAACCCTGACGATTGAGCAAATCGACATCCGTTTGCACGAGCTTGAACAAATCGAGGCTAACCTGGCCACGCAGCGCCAAGGCTTGTTGGCCCTGCGCGGCGAACTGGAACACAGCCTGCGCACCGGCAGTGAGGTGGCCTGCGCCTCGGTCCACCACGCCGAGCATTTTCAGCCGCAGCGCGCGGTTACCCCTCGGCGGGAACGCGCCGCCACAGCGGAATAACTCACTGGCTGGTCGCCCATTACAAAAACCACCAATACCCCTATCGGTAGCTTTTGCCCTTCTGCCACAAAGCCTTCGCATCCCAGCCCTAGCATGAACCTCGTCTAGCCCAATCGCGCTACGAGGTTTTTTGTTATGGCTACGCCCCACTCCGTGACTATGCAGGTGCGCAACATCCATAAAGGCTTCGGTGCCTTTAAAGCGTTGGATGGGGTGTCGCTGGATATCGCCGCCGGCGAGTTGGTCTGCCTGTTGGGGCCGTCTGGCTGTGGCAAAACCACGTTGCTGCGCTGCATCGCCGGGCTGGAGCGCCAGGACAGCGGCAGCATTGTGATTGGCTCGCGGGATGTGTCCGAGCTGGCGCCGCAGGCGCGCGATTACGGCATCGTGTTTCAGTCGTATGCGCTGTTTCCCAATCTGACCGTCGAGCAAAACATCGGTTACGGCCTCAACGGCAATAGCCGCGCCACCATCGCCGCCCGCGTGGCGCAAATGCTGGAGCTGGTGGGCTTGCTCGGCAGCGAAAAGAAGTACCCCGGGCAACTCTCCGGTGGCCAACAACAGCGCGTGGCCTTGGCCCGCGCATTGGCACCGGCACCGTCGTTGTTGTTGCTGGATGAGCCGATGTCGGCCTTGGACGCCAGGGTGCGTGAGCACCTGTGCGGCGAATTGCGCACCCTGCAAAAGCGCTTGGGCATCACCACGCTGATGGTGACCCACAACCAGGACGAGGCCATGTTGATGGCCGACCGCATTGCCGTGATCAATCACGGCCGCGTCGAGCAATACGCCAGCCCGCAGGACATCTACCGCCACCCGGCTACGCCCTTTGTCGCCGAGTTTGTTGGCCAGGGTAACTGGCTGCCGTTCGAGCGCAGCGCCGAGGGCCATGCTCAGGTCGGCGATCTCCAGCTGCGGTTGCCCACGCGCTTGGTGAGTGAGGCAGGCGGCCGCTTGTTCTGCCGGCCCGAGTCGGTGGTGATTAATCC
>NZ_JBBNAH010000738.1:0-8714 GCF_037994325.1 Pseudomonas sp. | reverse complement strand
ACAAAAAAGCGGGCCAGCAACACGCTGGCCCGCCTGCTGTAGCGCTAACGCTTAAGCCTGAACCGGCTCCTTCTTACACGCCGCCACAACCGCGTGGGCCATCTCGCTCAAATACTGCAACGTGGCATTGGCCGAGCCCTTGCTGGTGCTGGCATCGCACACCACCAAATGCTCAATGCAGCCCAACAAAATGGCGGCCTGCTCCAACGCATCGTCCACTGGAATGCCGGGGTTAACCGAAAACAGCGGCCGGCCTTCGGTAGGTGAGAAGTGGGTTTGCGTGGTTACTGGGGAAGTTGTCTGAATCATGGATTCCGTTCTCTCAATGGATTTAGGGTAATGCTCGGCGGGCCGAATCCTCTTTTCCGGCAACCGAGCGGCTGCAACCTTGCTCGGCAGTAAGAGCGCCGGGCATAGTGCGGTGACGTGCGCAAACGTGAGCACGTGATTGCAATTTTGCACGATAAAGCGTGCATGTAAAGGATGTTTAGCTTGAAAAACCGTGCTTCCGAAATTTCCTCAGCGCAAAGTGCAGGCGAGCGGCTACGTGAAGAACGAACCCGCCTTGGCGCCAACCAGGAAGACTTCGCCCAGATCGGTGGAGTGAACCGTAATACCCAGGGCGCGTACGAAAAGGATGAGCGAAACCCGGACGTTAAGTACCTGGCTGCGCTCGCTGCGCGTGGCGTGGACGTGCTCTACGTCGTAACCGGCGAGCGCGTGCCGATGAAGAGCGATGGCTTGACGGTTGAAGAGGCAGAGTTGTTGCTCGCGTATCGGGTTATGAGCGAAGCAGACCGCCTGGCCCTGTCGCGGGTAGCCGGCGCTCTCGCCAAAAGCCAGAACCGCTAAACGGCTATCGACCGCTTGCTGTCGCCAAGCTAGGGAACGTTTATATGCAAGACTCCTCGCCACCTGCGCAGGTAATCATCGTGCCGCAAACAACATTCGCCGAACGCTTCACCCCCCTAAGCACCACCCTGCATGACCCCGAAGGCATTTTCAGCGGCTCACAAATGTATGCCGACCTGAGCGCCTTAATCCCCCTGGCCAAGGCCCAAGGTGAGCACTCCGCCGAGCTGGCCCAGCTCTACGCCGCCCTGGCCTTGTTGCAGGGCAAGCGCGATGAGTGGGAAGAGCAGCGCACCTTTGGCCTGCAAGCCTTGGCCATTCAACAGCGCAACCCGGTGTTGCCGGCGGATGAGGTGCTGGCGCTGCATTACAGCCTGTCGCTGGGCGCCGCCGAGTTGGAGCAGCCAGAGCAGGTGATTGAGCATTTGCGTGCCGCCATCGCCTTGATTCCGCAAGACCATAGCCTGAGCCAACGGCAGCACTTCGGCCTGCGCCAGGAGTTGGGTTATTGGCTGCACCTGCAGGGCGACTACGCCGCGGCGTTGGCCTATAACCGCCAGTTGTTGGCAGATGCCGAAGCGGCGTTCGGCGCGGATGAGGCTGAGCTCACCGGCATGCTGACCAACTTGGCGCAGAACACCTATGAGCTAAAAGAGTGGGCGCAGAGCGAGGCGTACTTGCAGCGTGTGGTGAGCCTGTCGCGCCAGCATCACAAGCTGGATATCGAACTTGACGGCCTGTTTCAACTAGGTGTGCTGGCCCATGAGCGGGGCGACAATGGGCGGGCGCTGGGCTATTTCCAACAACGTATTGAGCTAGCTCGCGAGGCCGATGATGACTACCTGCTGGAGCGCGCCGAGGAGGATCTGGCCGAGTTCAAGCAGCGTGCGGGCGGCTAGAAATGGGCGCTGCTTTGCACTTTCACCGCTGGCGTGCAGTCGATATCGGCAGAGCGGGCTGCGCGGCCCTATAAAGAGTCACGCGGTGCAGATAGGCTAATGCTCCGCCAACGGCGCCGAAGGAAGCACACGCATGGATTTGGTTTGGATTGCCGCTGCAATTTTTGTCTGCCTGCTGGCGGCAGCGCTATTGATGATGCACTTCTGCCCGAAGCTGCCCTCTCACCACCGCGACGAAGAAACCAATACGGTGGTGCGCCTGCTGGCCAACCTGTTTGTGGTCATGACCTCGCTGGTGTTTGGCCTGCTGATCAATTCGGCCAAAAACACCTTTGAAGGCATCGACGCCGATGTACATATGTTTGCCACCAAAATGATCATTCTCGACCGCGCCTTACGCACCTACGGCCCGAGTGCCGACGAGGCGCGCAAACGGCTTGAAGAGTACGTTGAACAAGCCATCGAACACCCTTCCCGCAGCGACGATGCCCTGCACCAGCAACCGAGCATCAGCGGCCAATACCTCGACCGCTTGGGCGATGCGCTCCGGGTGATCACCCCTCATGATCGCTACCACGAAACCATGCTGGTGGAAGCGCGCCAGCAATACCACGGGCTGATGGAACAGCGCTGGAAGTTGCTGGAGCAATCGGAAGGCGCGATTCCCGCACCCCTGATCGCCATGCTAGTGGCCTGGATGATGCTGATCTTCGCCGCCTTCGGCTACCACGCCCCGCGTAACGGCATGATGGTCGGCATGTTTGCCGTATCCGCGCTGCTGATCGCGGCCTCGGTGGCGCTGGTGCTGGATATGGATATTCCCTTTAGCGGCTCTATCCAGATATCTGACGCACCGCAGAGGCGGGCGCTGGCGGAGATTCAGTTGCCGTGAGGGCGATTGTAGGGGCTGGCCCACTCTGACCAGGCTGCGCCTCAATACATGGGTGCAGCGAGCCGGAAAGCGATGAACACTTTGCTAGATTGACGCGCCTCAGCAGGGAAATCCCAGGCTAGAGGCTTCCTGTGTACTGGCTACGAGTCGTCGATGGAAACAGATAGCAATCGGCTAGAAGCGGCCTGTCGTCACCCGTTGCACTACCACGAGCAACGCCAAGCAAACGCGATGTATTACTTAAGGCCAGCAGATGCGCACGTTTCAAATAACAAGGACCGCACCCACTGTTGCGCGGGGTGGTGATGGGTACGCTCATGCCACGCCACTGTCTTGCTGAAGCCCTCAATGGGCAGCGGCGCCTCGCACACGCGCAGTCCATCGCTGTTTTTAACCAGCCGCTCGGGCACCACGGCGATCAGGTCACTACTGCGCAGCACTTCGAGCAGCAGTAGAAAACTGGTTAGCGACAAGCTTACTCGCCGCTCCCGTCCCAGCTGGGCGAGCGCCTTGTCGGTAACGCCGCGAAAGCCACCTCCGACATAAGACACGATCGCGTGGTCCAGGGCGCAGAACGTGTCCAGCGTCATGCGTGGCGCCGCCGGGTGGTCTTCGCGCATTACGCAGACGTAGCGCTCGTCGTAGAGGTGGCGGGCGTGCAGTCCGTCGGGCGTGGTTTCCGGCGTGAGTATCGCCAGGTCCAGTTCGCCATCTTCCAACTGGCTCACCACACGGTTGTCGTCCACCGGCAACGCCGCGACCCGAATGCCCGGTGCGCGCAGCCGCAGTGTGGTGAGAAAGGGCATCAGGATGCTGCGCTGCGCATAGTCCGTAGCGGCGATGGAAATAGTCAGGTTGGCGTTGGAAGGTTCAAACGTTGCTGGCTGGAGGAGCGAATCGATTTCCGCCAGAACACGCTTTATCGGCACAGCCAGTTCCAGCGCGCGTGGCGTGGGTACTAAACCCCGTTGTGAGCGGACAAACAGGGGGTCATCAAAGCTTTCGCGCAGGCGCGTAAGCATGCCGCTGACGGCCGGCTGGGTGACCGCCAAACGGGCTGCTGCACGCGTGACGGTGCCTTCATCAAGCAGCGCGTCCAGGGCCTTGAGCAGATTGAGGTCGACGGTTCTGATATCACGCATGGTTATGCGCTTCCTCAGCAATGGTGATTGGTCTTATGAAACCAGGGTCATCATCATTGTTTTTGTCCGCGCTGTCTTGCTGCTTGCACGGCGCACCTTGTTGAGGAGATTTCCATGAACCACATCATCTGGCCGGAAGACTACATCCCCGGTTTTACCGAGAACTTTGTCTCCAACGAAATCATCGTCGCCGGGCTTAGTGCAGCGAAAATCTGGCCGTTTCTGGCCAATCCGGCGCAGTGGCCCAGCTATTACGGCAACTCGGCCAACGTGCGCTTTTACGATGACCAGCGGCCGGAGTTGGCAGAGGGCGTGCGTTTCTACTTTGAAACCTTCGGCTTTCCTGTGGAGGCGGCCTGCACCGAGTATGTGGCGCCCGCCAATGGCCAACCGGGGCGCGTGGCATGGCACGGTTGGGCAGGTGAAGGCGACACACGTCTGGACGTTCACCACGCCTGGTTGGTGGAAGATTTGCAAGGTGGGCGGGTTCGTGTGCTGACCCAGGAAACGCAAAAGGGTAAACCTGCGCTGGAGCTGGCAAAGGCGAAGCCCAACCCGATGATCAATGGCCATCAGGATTGGCTGGAGGGGCTGGTCAGTATCGCCACCGCCCGGCGCTAACGCGGCGTAGTGTGGCAAACGGATGATCGACGCGCGCCTGGCAGTGGTCGTGATACCGGCACGAGCGCTTCATTCCTCTACGTCATGGAAGGTGTGCTCCGGCCCCGGAAACACACCGCTGTTTACCTCGCCAGCAAACGTCTGCGCGGCCTGATAAAGCATGCTGCGTAGGTCGACGTATTGTTTAACGAAGCGAGGCAGTCGCCCGCTGCGTAGGCCAGCCATGTCTTGCCAGACCAGTACCTGAGCATCACATTCATTGCCCGCGCCAATCCCTACCGTAGGGATGGATACGGCGCGGGTGACGGACGCGGCAACCTCGCCGGGCACCATTTCGATCAATAGTGCGAAGGCGCCCGCGCGCTCCAGCGCGCACGCCAACTCCACCAATCGCTGAGCGTCTGAGCCACGTCCCTGTACCCGATAGCCTCCCAACTGGTGCTCGGCCTGCGGGGTGAAGCCGATATGGGCCATCACCGGTATGCCAGACGTTGCCAGCTTCTGTACGTGCGGGAGAATCTCGATGCCCCCCTCGATCTTCACCGCATGGGCGCCGGCCTCTTTCATAAAGCGCACGGCGGTATGAAAACATTGCTCGGCACTGCCTTGGTAAGAGCCGAAGGGCAGGTCGGCGATGACCAATGCCCGCCGAGTCGCACGGGTGACTGCACGCGCCAGTGGAATGAGTTCGTCGACGGTCACGGTCAAGGTCGAGTCGTAACCGAAGACGTTGTTGGCCGCAGAGTCTCCGACCAGCAAGACAGGAATACCGGCGTGCTCGAAAATCTCGGCGGTATAGACGTCATAGGCCGTCAGCATTGCCCACTTCTGTCCGAGTTTCTTCATCTGCTTGAGATGATTGATGCGTACGCGAGTAGGTCGAGCGTTGTCCGCTTGACCGTATGGGAGCGATTGTTCGCCCATGGATGCACCTCGTGCTGGATTCAGCCGAACATCTGTTCAGCCAGCAAAATCAGGCCAACCACCATCATGGCCGCTCCGGAACACTGGTTGACCCAGCGCGCTGCACGCGGGCTTGCTTTGAGCACCGATTCAGCGCTGTAGCCAACCAGCAAATAAACCACCCCGCAGCTGGTGGTATGGACCAGTCCCAACGCGAGCATTTGAGCGGGAATCGGCCAGTCGGAAGCAGGTTCGGTGAACTGCGGAAGCAACGCCAGAAACAACAAAAACACCTTGGGGTTGAGGCCGCTGATGCAGGCTCCCTTGGCTGCCCAGCGCAGCCAGGAGTCGCTGTGCTCGGCATCCCCGGCCTGTGGCTGAGCCGGACGTCGCAAGAGGTTGAAACCCAGCCAGATCAGGTAGCCCGCGCCGACAACCGTCATCGCCGTCAGTACCCGTGGCGAGCGGGCGACAAGCGCGCCAACGCCTGCCGCAACAAACAACGTAGCGAGTAAATGGCCGCCGAGTAACCCTGCCACAGCGGGAAGCACCACCCGCCCGCGCATGCCCGCCGTGATGGCATAGGCCCAATCCGCCCCCGGCGTTATCACAAAAAGAAAAGACACCGCCCAGAACGCGGCAAAGGTGCTCACACTCATCCCATTCTCCGAAGTGGCGAGGCCATTACCGCGTAGCGGCCTGTCGCAGCTGAATTCGGATTGGAAGAATATAGAGGTTTAGTCGGGATAATCTTTTAAACTCGCTCGCATATGCGCCGCTTCGAGGGAGTATTTTTCAATTGGACCGACTTGATAGAAAGATTCTTGCCGAACTGCAAGAGGATGGACGACTCACCGTTACCGAACTGGCTGATCGAGTGGGCTTGAGCCTGTCGCCCTGCCATCGCCGCGTAAAGGCGATGGAAGAGTCGGGCGCCATCCAGGGGTACAGGGCGCAACTGGACCCGGTTACGTTGGGGCTTAACTTCTCGGCGCTTGTGTTTGCCACATTACGGGAGGGCAACCGCGAGGCCGTGGCGGCATTCGAAACCGCTTTGCTCGACATCCCGCACATCATCGATGCCCAACGTCTGTTTGGTGAACCGGACTACTTGCTGCACGTGGTAACCCACGACTTGCCGGCCTTCCAAAAGCTGTATGACGAACAGTTGTCAGACTTGCCCAACGTGCAGCGGCTTACATCGACCCTGGTAATGAAGCGTGTGATCCGGGATCGAGTGTTGCCGTTATGAGGCACGGCTTTTCTGACCAGAAACGGACGTTTTTAGAGTAAGAAAATAGATCTGACCCTTTTCCCCGACAGTTTGGGCACGAGATGTAGGTGTCGCTAAGACCGGTGAAAAGGAGGCGGTTCATTCCGTCCCCTTTTCTACAAAAGTCCCTCCCACCCCCGCTTGACTTAGAGCGCACTCTAACCAATAGCCTCCTTGTTACCCCGCCAAAGCGGCCAGCGCCGTTGCGCGGTTTCACTCAAGGAGCACTGTCATGGCATCAACAAAACTCGGCGTCGCAGTGGGCCTTATGCTTTCTGCACTCGGCGTCTCAGCGATGGCTAGCGAAACGGACGCCCGCCGTGAGAAAGGCGCCCTATCCCTGGAAAAAATTACTGGTGCCACCGGCGAGGCCGTGGTCAATTCGCTGAGCGATATCGCGCCAGAGCTTGGCGACTGGATCGTCGACTTTGCTTATGGCGACGTGTTCTCCAGGCCGGGGCTGGCGTTGTGCACGCGCGAGTTGACGACCATCTCGGCGCTCACCGCCCTGGGCAACGCGCAACCGCAACTGAAAGTGCATATCGAAGGCGCGCTGAATGTGGGCTGCAAACCCGAAGAGATCGTTGAAGTCATCATGCAGATGGCGGTGTACGCAGGCTTTCCCAGTGCGTTGAACGGCATTAGTGCGACGCGTGAAGTGTTTGCCAAGCGCGGCATCAAGCTGGCCGCCGCTCGCCTCGATTAAACGAAGCGGTATTGGCGAATAACGCTGACGGAGAATGGCGCCTATGGATGCCCACCAGACGTTTGACCAAGTCGCCAAACGCACCGGTCTTACCGCCTACACCCTGCGCTATTACAAACGCATCAGCCTGCTGGCGCCAGTGGCCCGCGCCCCCAGTCGGGCAACGGTGGTATGCGCCCAAAGACATGGCTTGGCTGGAATTTCTGCTGCGCCTGCGCACCACCCTTATGTCCATCGGAAATATGTAGGCCTTGCTGCCCTGCGCAGCGCCGCAGACGCCACCATTCCCGCGCCCCGCGAGCTATTGGAGAGTCACTTGCAAATTGCACAGGCAGACGTTGCGCGGATGCAGAAAGCGGTGGAGGCATTGCAGGCGAAGATCGAGCCTTACAAGGAGTTGGAAAGCGGGTTTTGAGAACGCCCGGCAGGATGGGTTGAAGAGGATCGTCGACGGGTGGATTTGGTTAAAAGGGGGACATTAAAGCGGCAACTCATCAGCTGAACAGATGAGCTGCCGACTCGACACTATGCGCTCGCTACTTGGCCAACTCACACTTTTGCAGGTGCTGTTGGCCAATGGCTTCGGACACTTGAGTGAGTTTGGCACCGCCTACGAATACGCCCATTTTTATTGACTGACGTACGTAGTAGTTCTGCCCGCCAATCGCCGTGAGCGAGATGCTGTTGTCGCTGAACTCAGACTCGGTAGCGATGGTGTGAGTGCCAGCATCGAGCAAGCGGTAGAAATACACGCGATTGGCTGTTTCGCCGATGACTTGGCCATCCACCTTAACCGTCTTTTTCAGTCCTTGGCCGGCAAAACTATCCCGGTAGATGTAGAGCCCAGCCTTATCGGCCGCAGGCGCGTTGAACGCTTTCAAGGCGGCATCCGCCTCGGGTGTGTCCATGGGCACAGACACACAACCTGTGGTTACCGCAAAAGCGACTGCAACAGCGAATAGTTTGATCCAGTTACGCATCGGAAATCCTTTTCACAAAAGAGAGGGTTTAAATGCTGCAAAAAGCCTCTTGGCCCCAGCGGCGCGAAGTATGCCACGGTTTTATTGTTGGCAGCTTCGCGAGTGATTGGAGGGACGAGTGTCTTGGATTGGGCAATGGGGGAGGCGGTGAATGTTCGCTTCCAGCCAGGAAATGGGTCAATAAATGAACTAAAAAGCTTGCGGCTGAAGCCGGTCTTTTAGAGGATCGGGGTTTGTTGTAGGAGCGGCTTCAGCCGCGATGTTTTGACTCTAGATACAGGCCGGAGACGGCTGTTTCTGGGCCGATTGCTGCCTGCTATTACGTTGAAAAATGCTGAAAGCAACCGCCTAAGTGATGGGGCGAGTAGGGTGTTCAAGCTTTACCGGCATGGTGAATCAACCTCAACCGATGGGTTGTACAACCCTTCCGGCCCCTACAGCGGGTG
>NZ_JBBNAH010000737.1:0-2213 GCF_037994325.1 Pseudomonas sp. | reverse complement strand
CCACCAATGCGTCCAAACAAGTCGCCACGGCGCAACGCCGCGGTGCCGCATTGGGCAATTCGTTGCAGCACCACGTCGCCCATCTGGTGGCCGTAGGTGTCGTTGATCTGCTTAAAGTTATCCACATCCAACAGCAGAAAGGCCAAGGGCGCTTCTTCCTGAGTCGCCTGTTGGAATTCGGTGTGGGCACATTCGAAGAAGTAACGGCGGTTACTGCTCTGGGTCAGCACATCGGTGGTGGCCAAGCGATGCAGTTCGCCTTCGAGATTCTTTTTGTCGGTGATGTCTTCGGCAATGCCCACCACGATTAACGGCTTGCCGGCCTCAGCCTGACGACTGATAAAGCATTTATCGCTGAGCCAACGTAATTGGCCATCGGCACGCAGGATGCGGTACTCGCGGTCTTCCACAGCGCCCTTGACCAGCACCTCGGCAAAGCTGGCGGCGGCATGTTCAACGTCATCGGGGTAGATGCTGTTCAGCCACTCGCCGTAGTCGGCCATCAGCAAACCGGCATTGCGGCCAAACACACGTTCATACGCCGGGCTGACGTAGATGATGCGCTGGGCATCCCAGTCAAACGCCCATAGCACCGTGTTGACGCTATCCAACAACGAACTGAACAAATGCTCGCGCTCACGCAGGCGCTCTACTTCGCCGCGGCTGTGCAACAGCGCGAGGGTCAGTTCTTCCAGCTCCGGAGAAAGCGGAGGTGTGAGGTGGGAATGTTCGTCCATTAGATGTCCTTTTCTAGTAACGAAACTACGACAATTCGCGCAGCATAAGGTGCCAATCCCTGACACAGAAAAAAGCCCGCCGAACGGCGGGCTTAGGCGCTCTACGGCGCTTTTTACAGCGCGCCAGCGGGGCGCAGCGAGTAGGTTTTCAAGTGGTCGGCGAAATCACGCAGCGATTGAATACCGCTGGCCTCGGCCTCATGCACCCAGACTTTCATCGCTTCGAGCATGTCGTGGCCGTTGCTGCTGGTTTTTACCCAGATCTGTTGCAGGGCCAAGCGTTTTTCGTAGATCACTTTCAGCGCCTGGCTTTGCTCCAGCATGGCCTGAATACGCAGGTGATGACGCTCTTCCAGCAAGCTGGTCTCGCGCGACAGCAAGCGCTTGGCGCGATGGAATTTAGCCCGTACTGAGGCATCGGCTTTGGCCAGTTCCAGTTTCACCAGCGGCGCGATGACCGCCTTACGGTATTGCGCCATGATCTGGAAGCGGTTGTTGAGGATGGCCATGGCGGTGTCCATATCCAGATAACCTTTGCCGCTGACGCGATGGGCAATCGGCGCCACGCGCTGCACCTTGGCCAGGCGCAGAAAACTGAACAGCTGGATCCACGCCCAGCCCATATCGAACTCCCACTTTTTCACCGACAGCTTGGCCGAGTTCGGGTAGGTATGGTGGTTGTTATGCAGCTCTTCGCCGCCAATCAAAATGCCCCACGGCACCAGGTTGGTGGCGGCGTCGCGGCATTCAAAGTTGCGATAGCCAACAGCGTGGCCCAGGCCATTGATAACGCCGGCAGCCCACACTGGAATCCACATCATCTGTACGGCCCACACGGTGATGCCCAAGGCACCAAACAGAGCCAAGTCGATCAGCGCCATGATGGCGATACCGCCCAACGGCACGCGCGAATACACGTTACGTTCGATCCAGTCGTCCGGGCAGTTTTTGCCATAAATTCGCAGGGTTTCTGGGTTTTCTGCTTCCGCGCGGTACAATTCGGCGCCTTTGCGCAGCACGGTGGACAGGCCCTTGATTACCGGGCTGTGTGGATCGTCAGCGGTTTCGCATTTGGCGTGGTGTTTACGGTGAATGGCGGTCCATTCACGGGTGTTCTGGCCGGTGCTAAGCCATAGCCAGAAACGGAAAAAGTGCTTGAGCGCAGGGTGCAGTTCCAAGGAACGGTGGGCGGAGTAGCGGTGCAGATAAACCGTCACGGACACGATGGTCACGTGGGTCATCAGCAGGGTTACCGCCAGTACCTGCCAGGCCGACAGGTCGAGAAAACCGTTGTACCACATAGATGGAGCCACCTCGGATAGTGAACGCCCAGCTCAAACAGCCAGGCGTGGCGCATTATCTCCAAGCCGGGTGATAAAACCACCCTGCACTTAGATCAAAATATGTTCAATTTCTGGCCAGACCACTCGGCCAGCGATCAATGAAAGGTCGCCCCCTACGCATGAATGCCTTACG
>NZ_JBBNAH010000736.1:0-22607 GCF_037994325.1 Pseudomonas sp. | reverse complement strand
GAGTTTTCGTTCGCTGCAAGCCCTAAGTGGCGGGCGCTGCGGCTGGAATTTGGTGACATCCAGCAACGCCCAGGAAGCCTTTAATTTTGGTCGCGACCAGCACTTCACCCATGCCGAGCGCTACCGCCAGGCGCAACAGTTTCACCAGCAGGTGACGGCACAATGGGCGGAGCAGGGCGTGCAACCGGTGCAAGTGCTGGCGGGGGATTCCGAGGCCGGTCGGGCGTTCGCCGCGCAGCGCGCCGACGTGGTGTTTACTGCCCAGCCAACGCTTGCCGGCGCTCAAGTGTTTTACCGCGATATCAAACGACGCGTGGCCCAACAGCAGCGTGACCCTGACCGCGTGAAAATCATGCCCGGCATTTTGCCAATCATTGGCCGCAGCCGCGCTGAAGCCGAAGACCGCCAAGGCTTGCTGCAACGCTTGGTGCAGCCGGAGGTGGGTTTGTCGTTACTGTCCGACGTGGCGGGCGGCACCGATTTGTCCCGTTACCCGCTGGATGGACCGCTGCCTGAATTGCCCGTCACCGAATCCGGCCGCAGCCGTCAGCAGTTGTTAGTGGAACTGGCCCGCAACGAAAACCTGAGCATCCGCCAGTTGTATCAACGCATCGCCAATGCCCGTGGTCATCTCGCCGTAGCCGGCACCGCCGGCGATATCGCCGACTGCCTGGAAGCCTGGTTTCACGGCCACGCGGCGGATGGTTTTAATGTGATGCCGCCCTGGTTGCCGGGCGGGCTGGACGACTTCGTGGACCTCGTGATTCCCGAACTGCAGCGCCGCGGCTTGTTCCGCACCCACTACACTGGCCGTACCTTGCGAGACAACTTGGGGCTGGCCGCCAACCCAAAACCGCAGAAGGAAACCGCACATGGCTGAGCCACTCGTAGCCCCCGTCATACACGGCCAACGTCTTGAAGTTCGCCCTGGCCGCTTTTTAAACGTTACCCATCGTCAGGCCTCAGAGGAGGCCGCCACCTTGTTCTTCGCCCATGGTGGCGGTGGTAATCAAGACCAATGGCGTTTCCTCTGGCAAGACCCACGCCTGGCCGGCTACAACCTGGTGGCCTGGGACCTGCTCGGCCACGGCGCCAGCGACAAACCCAAAGCCGCCAGCGCCTACGCCTGGGACGAATTGGTGGCCGACCAACTGGCTATTTTTCAACGCTTCGATACCGAACAAAATATCCTCATCGCCCACTCATTTGGCACCGCCTTAACCCTCAGCACCCTCGCCAAATTGCGCGAACAGAACAGCCTTAACACCGTGGCCGCTGTGCTACTGCTTGGCACCCAACTGCAATCCCCCAAAGGCCGCAGCCCGCTGCTCAAACTGCCTGCCTGGATTCTGGAACTGCTACGCCCCTTACTCGCCAAAGGCTTCCGCGAAGCCGCCTGGCACCCCAACACCGACCGCGCGTTGGTGGCCTACGAAGAGAAACTGACCGAACGGAACAAACTGCACGTCTTCAAAGCACTGCTTAGCCAAACCCACTGGATTCCCGAAGCGCAACTCGCCCAGCTCAACGTGCCCGTACAGATACTTTCCGGCGAAGGGGATCGCCTTACGCCACCTGAAGGTGGCCGAGCGCTGCAACAGAAAATCCCCAACGCAGGGTTTGCGGTATTGGAAGGCACCGCCCACCAGATTCAGCTTGAGCAGCCGGGATTGGTGATCGGGCATTTACTGGCGCTGTTGGCCCAGGTGGAGATTCAGAAAGAATCCACCACGGCGGTATAAAGCCCTCACGCCGCTGCGCCATGTACAGCCCCGGCGAGGTGCCAAGTGCTTTACGAAACAGGGCGACAAAGCTGCTGGCGCGCTCGTAGCAGCTGACACTGGTCGATCACATCGCCTTGGGTGATAAAGCGCCTCCAGAACTCATCTGCTTGCAATGGTGCGAATCCCTACAAGCTGTTTAATAAGGTGTCGCGTAAACCTCTGGTGGTCACATCTGAAAAATATCTGTAGGGCGTTGCTGCATTCCTAGTAAGGATATTCGCATAATGTATATTATGTTAAATTATCTATGTACTGAAGGGACATCAGATGGCTTGTTGTTAAACAGATATCCCCCCACCGCTACGGTTCATCAACGGCTTGTTGCCTAGGGTTTTTAATGCTTTGCCTATTGCATAGCGGATATCCAACGGCTGGCTAAACTCCCTCCAATATCCCGAATGATCATTACAACTGCCGCCATCACCGGTGCGCTGGTGGCCTGCGCTCTATTATTGGTGAGCCTGTTGTTCGCGGGGAAAGCGGCGTTTGGCACTGCCATGGGCAAGGTGTTTGCCGCGGGCTGATCACGTTTTTTAATCGTATTCGGTTTAGGTATTTCGCCTCTGCCCAATAGCGCAGGCAATGGCTCACGCTGTTGCGGCAAAACACAGATAGGCAACAGATGAATACGCTGCGCATCTGGCTCGCGGTGCTGCTGGCAACCAACGCTGGGTGCGGCCTATTTAAGGTCGACCGCGAAATGCAGCAGGCCAGAGCGGAGCTGGTGCTGATAGTTGGGCAATTGACCGGCAGCGACTCTGGCCGCAGTGCGTTAATCGCGCTGCTCGATGCGCAGGGCAAACTACTTACCTACCGGATTGCCGCACCCGGTGAAGACTTCTATTTCACCGAGGCGCCAGGCGCCTACCAACTAGTGGCCTTCGATGACCGCAACGGCAATTTCACCCTCGACCCCGACGAACCTCGGCAATGGGTCGCCAACGCCCGGAGCGTGCCGCTGCATGTGCAACCCGATGCGGCCACCCGCAAACGCCTGAGCCAGGGCAACCTTATTGCGCTGCGCGAACGCGATCTCGCGCAGGCGCCAGCGATAGATTTAAGGTTGGAAGTGCTCCACCGTGAACAGCCGCGCATGCAGCGCAACTATCTGCAACCGGTTAGCTTCAACGACCCCCGCTTCAGCCTGGCAAGCACTCAGCTGGGCGCCTGGCAACCACTCACTTTTTTGCGTGATATCGGCTACGGCCTGTATCTGCTGGCCCCCTGGGACAACGCCAAGGAACCCATCTTCCTGGTACATGGCATCAACTCCTCGCCTAGCGATTGGCAGGACGTCGCCGCCAATATCGATACCCAGCGTTTCCAACTGGTGCTTTTCCACTACCCCAGCGGCGTTCCGCTTAACAACAGCGCCTATATGCTGAGTGTTGGTATTCACGATATCGAGCGCCGCTATGCGCCTACTCGCCTGCATGTAATCGCCCATAGCATGGGTGGTTTGGTGGCGCGCCGGGCGCTGCAAATGCTCGGCGAGGAGAACGCGCAATCGGTGTGTTTGTTCGTCACCTTGTCGACGCCTTGGGATGGTCACCCTTCAGCCGCATCCGGCTTGCAAAACGTGCCGCTCGAAGTACCGGTATGGAAGGACATGGCGCCGGGCAGCAACTATTTGCAGCAGCTGTTTGCCTCCCCCTTGCCTGCCCATATTCGCCAGTGGCTGCTGGTCAGTTACGCCGGCAACAGCCGCTTATTGCCGGAACCCAACGACGGCGTGGTTCCGCTGACCAGTGAGCTACGCAACAGTGCGCAAGATGAAGCGCGCCAGATTTACCTGTTGAACGAAGATCACCTCAGCATTTTGCACAGCAAACGCACCAAACAATTACTCGATCGCGCGTTGCAGCGTCTGCCTAACCAAGGCTGTGAAGGCTGAAGCGCGAGCGTTTTCTATCTAGATAGGAAAAATAATCCCAGTGCGCGAAGCCGCATTGCGAATGTGCTCCTGCATGGCCTTGCGCGCGGGGTCGTTGGCGTGACGGGCCAGGTGACGCAGGATTTTGCGGTGCTCTTGCCAGGTTTCCATCGCCCGTTCGGGGCGAATAAACGGCAGCTTTTGGCTTTCCAGAAATACTGATTCGCTGGCGCTGATGATGTGTTCGATGGCCAGATTGCCGCTGGCTTGCAGCAGGCGTCGGTGGAATTCGAAGTCCAAGCGCGCGGCGGCTTCGAAGTGTTGGGCACGCAGTTCCAAGCGCATGGCTTCGACGTTGTCGTGCAGCTCATCAATGTCCAATGCCGTCAGGGTGCTGGCGGCGCGGCCGGCGGCAAAGCCTTCAAGTACGTAGCGCAGTTGGAAGGTGTCAACGGCAGATACCTGCTCGGCGTACGGCCAGGAGAATGCCTTGGCGGTCGTGCCACTGGCTACCAAGGTGGACTGCACGTACACGCCCTTCCCGGCTTGCACGCTAACTAGCCCTAACGCACTTAACGATGACAATGCCTCACGCAGAGACGCGCGACTGACGCCCAGGCGCTCGGCCAAATCGCGCTGCGATGGCAAGGCATCGCCCGGTTGGTAGCCGCCCTCGCGGATCAGCTTTTGAATGGCTTGCAGGGCCTGTTCTGGCACCGCGCCACGTACTGCTGTATCGGCCATCTGTTCAGACCAGTCAGAAGAAGTAGCTGCTTTTTACGCTGGTTTTTGCCTGGGGCGCAAGTCACGCACCAGCCTGGAACTATCGCTGAAACCCTTGCCCTGCTTGGGTGCAATTAAAAGTTGACGGATCAATCAGGAAGCCTCAACTGTTCAGACCAGTAAGACCTTGAGAATCAACGACTGGACGGTCACGCATTGGCTGTTCGCAAGAAACTGGCATGCCCTGTGCTATCGCCATTGCACTCTTTCTTGCGACGCCACGAGGCTTATCCCATGCGTATAGTTCGTCACTTGCTGCTCTCTGCCTTTATCGCCAGCGGTGCCTTTGTGCATTCAGTGGCCAATGCCGATGCCCTCGCCGATATCCAGGCCAGCGGCACGCTGAAAGTGGCCGTACCGCAAGACTTCCCGCCGTTCGGTTCGGTGGGCCCGGATATGCAACCCCGTGGCCTGGATATCGACACTGCCAAAATGATTGCCGACAAGCTCGGCGTGAAGCTGGCGCTGACACCGGTTAACAGCACCAACCGTATCCCCTTCCTCACCACCGGTAAGGTCGATTTGGTGATTTCCAGCTTGGGCAAAAACCCGGAGCGGGAAAAAGTGATCGACTTCTCCAAGGCCTATGCGCCCTTCTATCTCGCCGTGTTTGGCCCGGCTGAAGCCGAGATCGCCAACACCGATGCATTGAAAGGCAAAACCATCAGCGTGACCCGCGGCGCCATTGAAGACATGGAGCTGAGTGCTGTGGCTCCGGAAGGCACCACCATCAAACGCTTTGAAGACAACAACTCGACCATCGCCGCCTACCTGTCTGGCCAGGTCGATTTGATCGCCAGTGGCAGCGTGGTAATGAGCGCCATCGCGGAGAAAAACCCGAAGAAAGTACCGGTGCTGAAACTGAAACTGAAGGACTCCCCGGTGTATGTCGGCGTAGCCAAAGAACAGCCGGCGCTGCTGGAAAAAGTGAACGGCATTCTGACCGCCGCCAAGGCTGACGGCAGCCTCAGTGGCATCGCTGAAAAGTGGTTGAAACAACCGCTGCCAGCTGACCTCTGAGCGGCCTAGCCTGATGGCCTATCAATTCGACTTTGCCGCGGTGCTGGCCCACGGTGACCAACTGCTTAAGGGCGCGTTGTTCACCCTGGAGCTGACGGCCATTGGCGTGTTTGCCGGGGTCGCGATCGGCGTGCTTGGCGCGGTGATGCGCGCCTGGCACGTGCGCCCCTTCAACTGGCTGTTTAGCGGCTATGTGGAGCTGATCCGCAACACGCCTTTTATTGTGCAGTTGTTCTTTATCTTTTTCGGCCTGCCCGCGCTTGGCGTGCGCATGAACGAATGGCAAGCCGCTTCGTTGGCCATGGTGATTAACCTGGGCGCGTATTCCACGGAAATTATCCGCGCCGGCATCCAGGCCATTCCCGCTGGGCAAATCGAAGCAGCGTCGGCCCTGGCCATGACCCGCTACGAAATCTTCCGCCATGTGGTGCTACGCCCGGCGCTGGCCAAGGTGTGGCCGGCGCTGTCCAGCCAAATCATCATCGTCATGCTGGGTTCGGCGGTGTGCTCGCAGATTGCTACTGAAGAGTTGTCGTTTGCCGCCAACTTTATTCAGTCGCGCAACTTCCGCGCCTTTGAAACCTACCTGCTGACCACCCTGCTCTACCTGGTGATGGCCATCGGTCTGCGCCAAGTATTGAACCTGGTGGGCCGCTACGTGATTGTGGGGAGACGCTGATGGAATTCACCTTGTGGGACATCATCCGCAACCTGCTCACCGGCCTGCAATGGACGGTGCTGCTGTCCGTGGTGGCGTTTGTTTGCGGCGGCGTGGCCGGGCTGTTGGTGATGTTGGCGCGCATTTCTCAACTGGCTGCATTGCGCATTTTGGCCCGTGGGTACATCGAGCTGTTCCAAGGTACGCCGCTGCTGATGCAGTTGTTTTTGGTGTTCTTTGGCGTCGCCTTGCTCGGCGTCGAGGTATCGGCGTGGATGGCGGCGGCGGTGGCGCTAACGCTATTTACCAGTGCTTATCTGGCTGAAATCTGGCGCGGTTGTGTGGAGTCAGTCACCAAGGGCCAGTGGGAAGCCTCAGCCAGCCTGGCGCTGAACCGTTTCGAACAACTGCGCTACGTGATTTTGCCGCAAGCGTTGCGCATTGCTGTGGCGCCCACCGTGGGTTTCTCGGTGCAGGTGGTCAAGGGCACGGCCGTCACGTCCATCATCGGCTTCACCGAACTGACCAAGACCGGCAGCATGATCGCCAACGCCACCTTTGAACCCTTCCTGGTCTACGGCCTGATTGCCCTGGGCTACTTCCTGTTGTGCTTCCCGCTCTCGATGGGCGCCCGTTACCTTGAAAGGAGGCTGCATGTCGCTGCTTAGTATCACTGGCCTGCACAAATACTACGGCCCTAACCACGTGCTTAAAGGCGTTGACCTCAAGGTTGAGGAAGGCGAAGTGGTGGCCATTATCGGCCGCAGCGGCTCGGGTAAAAGCACCCTGCTGCGCACCCTTAACGGCTTGGAGTCGATCAACGACGGCGTGATTGAAGTCGACGGCCAATACCTCGACGCGCAACGCTCAGACCTGCGCGCGCTGCGGCAAAGGGTCGGCATGGTGTTTCAGCAGTTCAACCTGTTCCCGCACCTGAGCGTGGGCGAAAACGTCATGCTTGCGCCGCAGGTGGTGAAGAAAACTGACCGCGCGGAATCACGCCGATTAGCGGAAAAGATGCTCGAACGCGTAGGCCTGGCGGACAAATTCAATGCCTTTCCCGAGCAACTGTCTGGCGGGCAGCAGCAACGCGTGGCGATTGCCCGCGCCTTAGCCATGTCGCCGCGCGTGCTGTTGTGCGACGAAATCACCTCGGCGCTCGACCCGGAGTTGGTTAATGAGGTACTCAGCGTGGTGCGTGAACTGGCCAAAGAAGGCATGACGCTGATTATGGTCACCCACGAAATGCGCTTTGCCCGCGAAGTGGGCGACAAACTGGTGTTTATGCACCAGGGCCGCGTGCATGAAGTGGGTGCGCCGAAAGACCTGTTCAGCGCCCCGGCAACGCCGGAGCTGGCGAACTTTATTGGCAGTATTGCTTAAGGCGTTACGGCGGATCAGGCGGCTTAGGTGCGAAAACGCCCAACAAGGCCGCTAAGTTCCGCCGCCAACCGCGACAACTCATGACTGGCGGCGTTGGTTTGCTGAGCACCTTCGGCAGACTGCGCCGACAGATCACGAATCGCCACCAGGTTGCGGTCGACTTCGCGGGCCACCTGCGCCTGCTCTTCCGCCGCACTGGCAATCACCAGGTTGCGCTCGTTGATCTGGCTGATGGCGGCAAATATTTCCTCCAACACGTCGCCGCTTGCCTGGGTCATCTGCAACGCATCCTGCGCTTTCGTGGTACTGGCTTGCATTGCACCAACGGCCTGCTCGGCATTGCTCTGCACACTGCTGATCATTTGCTCGATTTCGCGCGTCGACTCCTGGGTGCGATAGGCCAACGTGCGCACCTCATCAGCCACCACGGCAAAGCCTCGGCCCGCCTCCCCGGCCCGCGCCGCTTCGATGGCCGCGTTCAGCGCGAGTAGGTTGGTCTGCTCCGACACCGCGCGAATCACATCCAGCACCTTGCCGATATTGCGCACTTCGCTGGCCAGATTTTGAATACGCTCAGCACTGCTCTGGATGTCCGCACTCATCGACTTTGTGCCTTCGATGTTTTCTCGCACCTGCTGCCGGCTCTTTTGCGACAGGCTGTCAGAGGCTGTGGCCGCTTGCGAGGTAGATACCGCATTGCGCGCCACCTCTTCGACGGCGCTGGTCATTTCATTAACCGCAGTGGCGGCTTGTTCAAGCTGCTGATCTTGCTGCTGAAGGCCACGATTGCTTTCCTCGGTCACGGCATTCAGCTGTTCGGCTGCCGAGGCCAGTTGCGTGGCTGAACCCGCGATGAGATTTAGCGTGTCGCGTTGGATGCTCTGCATACGTTGCAGCTCGGCGAACAATTCGCCAATTTCATTGTGGCTGGTCACCACGACGGCTTGGGTCAGATCGCCATCGGCAATGCGTTTGAAATGCTCACCGGCATCACGCAAGGGACGCAGCACTCGGGCGGAAATAAATATCCAGCAGAGCACCGCCAACACCAACGTAATCACCACCACGCCAATAGACAGGGTTTGTGCCAATGCCAGTCGCTCGGCGGACTGAATGACCACCATCTTGCTGCGCTGATCCAACTCGCCGACCAACTTGACCCGAATCGCCTGCAAATTGGTCATGCCATTACCGGCGGCAATGTTCACCTGAAAGTAATCGGTAGCGGATTGCGCGCGAGCGGCGGCTCGCTGGCCGACTATTGCCCGGCCATATTCGTCAAAAGCGTTCTTAAGGTCATCGGCAAGGCCCTTGAGCACCGGGTCGGTGATATCGGCGGTCGCCGAGTTGATCTTGGCGATGGCTTCTGCCCAGATCACTTCACTGCGGCCAATACGCGCCTCTGCTTCCTCACGGTGACCGCCGACCGCTTCAATAAAGGCCGAGGACACATTTGCGCTGGTACGAATGGCCAGCAGCAACGCATTGTTAATGCCGTCAATCTGCTTGGTCGCCTGGTCGAGCTGAACAATTTGCTCATGGCTGCGTACCGCTGCCGACCAATTGTTCACCGTTGATAGCAGCAAGGCGACAACGAACAGAACCAATACGGCGACCATGCCGGTGCGGACTTTAAGGTGAGGGAACATCGAGAGAACTCCAGGAAAAATGGCAGCGTGCGCTGCGCGTCATCATTTCCTGCCTACCCCCACATTGCTAGAAAGCTTGAGGGCAAGGTCGCCGTAGCTGGGCGATCAACGAACAATATTGTTCGCCTCAGCGTGTTCGCCCCCGGTGAAAACCGCCCCACAGCCAGCGAAACCAGTGGCGAGTTATGCTCTTTTTAGCCTTTAGGCGGCTGGTGGTGCCGCAACCACGCGGCCGCCAAGGGAAACCGGGTCAGTAAAAAAGCTGCGCAAGGTTGCTGCTGAATCGTCTGCCCACTGCGTATAAACCGAAGCACCGGGGTGAAAACCGTCAGCGGCCAGCATGCCGTCACGCACGCTCAGATTGCTTTGCTGCAGGCGGCAGTCCATGCGTGATCGCGCTAACTGCGCCAGGGCCAGGTTGAATTGCTTGGCACGTCGGCCCAGGTACCAACGCAGCGGTTGCGGCAATGCGGGAAATAGATGCATCGGCGGCACTGGCGCTAGCAGCACGTGCCGAGCCCCATACTTCCACAACAGCAAATCAAGCAGCCTGTGCATGGCGATTGCCCAGTCTTGAGCCGACAACCCACCCGTTACATCGTTTACGCCGACCGACACCAGCACCGCATCAAACGGCTCGGTAGCGGTGCTCTCGACCCGCGCCATAACCTGCGCGGTGTCTAAACCGGATTGGGCGAGCAGCTTCCATGACACGCGATAGTCTTGCGCCAGGTTAGCGACCAACTGGCCGGTTAATGCTTGCGCTTGTTCCGGCACGCCGACACCAGCAGCTGCCGAGTCGCCCAGCACCAACAAACGCATGTGCGGGCCGTTGCCACTTACGCCGCTACGCTCGCCACTGGGCTCGGGTAACTTCGGCGTTATACGGCGCACATACAGGCCTTGCAGCAGCAAAAGCGGCGCCAGGAGGATTTTGATCAGCACTTCACGCATCGTGGTTCACCTGGTCAGGCAGGCGGGTTGCTCTGCCCTGCTCCGCGCATATAGCCGTTAAGTCGCTGCTTGAGTCTGGCCACTAAGAGCGGATCGTCCAGCTCAATCAGTTGCTGGCGTACCCAATCTCGCCATGCGGCTTTTTTCTCGCCGCGGGCGCCGAGCAGGCGGCTGAACTCCCACGCCACGTCTACGGCCAGCTGCGTATCTAACTGCAACTGCTGTTGGTAGTTTTCAAAGCAGCATTGGCGATGCTGCTGAATGGCGGCACGTTGGTCGACAGGAAGCTGGCTGAGGTTGAAAGACATATCCGAATCTCTGTAAGCTGGTTATGCATACAGTATTTGGAGCAAGTGATGAACTGTCAACCCGCGTCTGAACACAATGGCAAAAATCATGCGGCCAGTGCCGAACAACAGCCTATGGAAACCCTCGACTATCTGCGCCTGGCGAGCTTTATCCAGTACCTGCACAGCGACAAGCAAGATACGTCGACGCTCGAGCGGCCTGCGGAAATCGCTCAGTGAGCTAGTTGGCCGGCAGTTGCACACCCTCGGCGTTTGCCGTTGCCGGTTGGCCGCCCAGATAAAAACTGTGCAGGTCATCCAGTGCGGCCAACTCGGCGCCGGTACCTTGTCTGACTACGCTGCCGGTCTCTAGTACGTAGCCGTAGTGGGCATATTCCAAGGCCACGGCAATGTTCTGTTCGGCGATCAAAAAGCTCACACCGGCTTCGCGATTGAGTTGGCCGATGGTGGTGAATATTTCTTCGACAATCTGCGGTGCCAGGCCCATCGAAGGTTCGTCCAGCAGCACCAGTTGCGGCTTGGCCATTAATGCGCGGCCGATGGCGACCATTTGTTGTTCGCCGCCAGAGGTGTAACCGGCAAGGCTTTTGCGGCGCAGTTCCAGCCGTGGAAATTGCGTGTAAATCTGTTCCAACTCGTCGTGCAGTTGCCGGCGTGAAATGCGCCTGGCGAAGGCACCGGTCATAAGGTTTTCTTCCACGGTCAGGTGGGCGAAGCAGTGGCGACCCTCCAATACTTGCACCAGGCCGTCACGCACTAAACGGTCCGCAGTGCTGTGGGTAATGTCGCGGCCGTTGTAGTGAATACGCCCCTGCATCACCTCGCCCCGCTCTGCCCGCAGCAAATTGGAAATAGCCTTTAACGTGCTACTTTTGCCGGCGCCATTGGCGCCTAACAACACGGCAATTTGCCCCTTAGCCACCTGCAGAGACACCCCGCGCACGGCCAGAATCGCCTGCTCATACAGCACCTCAATGCCTTGCACCTGCAAAATCGGGCTGTCGCTCATGGTTTTGCTCCTCGGATAAGTAGCCTTAACGGCCGAAGTGCCTAAGCCCTCCGGCCGTTTGCCAAATCAGGACTCTTTGCTGCAATCACGCGGGGTGATGCCTTTTTCGGCGGCGTATTTTTTCGACGAGGCCTCGATGATTGGCCGCAACAGCGCACGGTCGGCTTGTACCCAGTCGCTGATCAGCTTCCACTGGCTGCCGTCCCACTGCTGAAAGCGCACGGCGCCGCCGCCTTCGTGGTCGGAGCAAGACAGTTGCAGCGGCTGCACCAGGCCCAGCGCGCCGAGTTCTTTAAGGCGAGCATCATCCAGTTTTAGGTGTTCGAAACCCCAACGGACTTGCTCGCCGGTCAACGGTTGTTTGCCGTATTTTTCCTGGGCGATACGTAGTGCTTCAACGTTAAGAATGCCGTTTACCACGCCGAGGTTGTAGTACACGTTGCCAAAGCGTTTAGGGTCGGCGAGGTCGCCTTGGCCCTTGTCCACCACGTCCTTTTTAATGCCCTGCAACACAGGGAAATCGATGCCCGAAGGATGGGTGGTAATGGCGATATAGCCCTTGGCGGCAGCGCCTGCCGGGGCCGCGTCGTCTTCCGAGTTGCTCCAGATATTGCCGATGATATGGTCCGCCGGAAAACCCACTTTCTGCGCGGTTTTCAGCGCCACTGGGTTCATCACCCCCCAGCCACGCAGAATCACCCAGTCCGGTTTGGCGCGGCGAATGTTTAACCACTGCGACTGCTGTTCGTTGCCGGGGTGCGGCACTTCCAGCAGGGTCAGTTCAAAGCCGTATTTGTCGGCCAGGGTTTGCAGCACTTCGTTGGTTTCTTTGCCGTACGGTGAACCGTGGTACAGCGTGACGATCTTCTTGCCCTGCAGTTTTTCCAAGCCGCCGCTGCGTTGGCCGATGTAGTTGATGATCGCCGACACCTCTGAATAAGGGTTCAGCTGCAGCGGAAAGACATAGGGGAACACGCTGCCATCGGTGGAGTCGGTGCGGCCATGGTTGATGGTGATCAGCGGCAGTTTGTCGGCCGTCGAGCGTTCCAATGTGGCGTAGGCAATACCCACCGACAGCGGGTTGGTGGCGGCTGCCGGCGCACCGTTCAAGCCTTTCTTCAGGCGCTCGTAGCACTCCACGCCCTTCTCCACTACGTATTCGGTTTCGCACTCGCTCCAGGTCAGTTTCACGCCATTTACGCCGCCATTGGCGTTGACGTACTTCATATAGTCGATAAAGCCGCCAAAAAAACCGGTGCCGCCAGCGGCATAAGGCCCAACCCGGTAGCTTTGCAGCGGAAAGTACTGCTCGTTGTCGGCGTGGGCGCTAACTGCCCCAGTGGTGAGGCTAACGGCCAAGGCCAGGGAGCCCCAGAAAGTTGGTTTGAACATGCAAGTGTCCTTGTAAAAACGGTGGTCAACGGAGGTTGAGGTTCGGCAGGCGGAGCACGTTCCGCCGGGGTTGCGGTTCGCTCAGTAGCGCAGCGGCCATAGCCGTGCGCGCTCGCGAAATTTCTGCCAGAGGCGTGCTAGGCCCTCGGGCTCCTTAATCAGAAAAAAGATGATCAGTGCGCCAAACACCATCTTTTGCAGGTTCTCGATCTGGCCGGCTTCAATCAGCCCAGGCGGCAGCAACGCCGCCACGTTCGAGAGCAAAATCGGGAACAGCACGATAAAAGCCGCGCCCAGAACGTTGCCGAGCAAGCTGCCCAGGCCGCCAATAATGATGATGAACAGGATCTGAAATGAGCGGTTCAGGTCGAACCCGTGGGGTTCTACCGTGCCCAAATACATAAACGCCCATAACGCGCCGGCAATGCCAAGGAAAAAGCCGCTGATGGCAAAAGCCAGCAGCTTGGTTTTCAGCAAGGGAATGCCGATAACCGCGGCGGCTGTGTCCATATCGCGCACCGCCATCCAGTTGCGCCCCAGCTCACTGCGTACCAGGTTGCTGGCCAGCCAAAACATGGCCAGCACCACGCCCAACGTGAGCAGATAACGCCCCACCGGCGAGCCGAAATCGGTAGCAAAAATCAGCAGCGGCGGCGCGCTGATCACCCCCGAAGCGTCGTTATTGGAAAACCAGCTAAAGCGTGTGAGAGCCCACTGCACAAAGAACTGCGCGGCCAGGGTCGACACCAGCAGATAAAAACCCTTGATGCGCAAACTGGGCAGGCCAAATAGCAACGCCACCAGGGCCGCGCACACACCGCCCAAGGCAATATCCAACAGCAACGGCAGGCCGGTAACGCGCAAGTCGATGTTGTAGGTAGCAAAGGCTCCGACCGCCATAAACGCCGCCGAACCCAAGGACAATTGCCCGGCATAGCCGGTGAGCAAATTCAGCCCAAGCCCAGCCAGCGACAGCACCAGAAACGGAATAAGGATGGCGCTAAACCAATAGTCGTTGCCCAAAAACGGTACGCCGATGGCGCTGAACACCAGCAACAGCAGCACACCGATACGGTCCTGGCGCAAGCGAAACACTCGGCGGGCTTGGGCGTAACGGGTACTGAATTGCCCACCTTCTTGATAGAACATCATGCAGCTCCTTACACCCGCTCTATGGCGCGCTCGCCAAACAGCCCAGCCGGACGCACCAGCAGGAACAGCAAGGCCAGCACATAGGGGAACCAGTTTTCGATGCCGCCGCCGATGATCGGGCCGATATACACCTCAGCGAGCTTCTCGCTGGCGCCGATAATCAGCCCGCCGACAATCGCCCCAGTGACCGAGGTAAAGCCGCCAATAATCAGCACCGGCAGTGCTTTGAGCACCACCAACGACAGGGAAAACTGCACGCCCAAACGGGCACCCCACAGCAACCCGGCGACCAGGCCGACAAAGCCGGCGACCGACCAGACAATCGCCCAGATGTGCGGCAAGCGAATGCCTACCGCCAGCGCGGCCAACGGGTCGTCAGCCACCGCTCGCAGCGACAAACCCATGCGGGTTTTGTTGAATAGCAGCGACAACACGGCCACCAGCACGGCGGCGGTTACCGCCGCGAAAATATCGAATTGCGAGAGCAACATGCCGCCCAGTTCCAGTGGCTCATCGCTGATGCCCAGGTCCAGGCCATGCACCTGCGCGCCCCACAGTGCTTGAGCCAGCCCTTCAATCACGTAAGACAGGCCAAGGGTGGCCATAAACAAGGTGATCGGTGAGCGGTTTACCAACGGCCGCAATACCACCCGTTCGATGGCCAGCGCCAACAGCACCATCACGGCCAAGGTCAGCACAAACGCCAACCAAAACGGCACACCACGCTCCAACAAGCTGACAAAGGTCAGTGCCGCAAACAGCACCATGGCCCCCTGGGCGAAATTGAATACGCCCGAGGCCTTGTAGATCAGCACAAAGCCAATGGCGACCAAGGCATACATCACCCCAGCCAACAGCCCTCCAATCAGCACTTCAAAGAAAAATTCCATGGTGGTTCCTGACTTACCAGCGAGAGTTACACACGAGCGAAGCCTGGCCGCCCGGCAAGGCAGCCGTTGTGAACGGTTTAAAACGGTTAGTGGCGCGTGCCGAGATAGGCCGCAATCACCTCGGGGTTACGCTGTATTTCCGCTGGCGGGCCGTCACCAATTTTGCGCCCGTAATCGAGCACCACTACGTGGTCGGAAATGCCCATCACCACGCCGATGTCGTGTTCGATCAACACCACGGTGGTGCCGAACTCGCGGTTGATATCGACGATAAAACCGCTCATCTGCGCCTTTTCTTCAGCGTTCATGCCCGCCATGGGCTCGTCCAGCAACAACAAACGCGGCTCGGCGGCCAATGCACGGGCCAGCTCCACGCGCTTTTGCAGGCCATAGGGCAGTTTGCCGACGATGGCTTCGCGCCACGGCTGGATATGCAAAAACTCGATAATGCGTTCCGCTGCGTGCCGTTGCTGATCTTCTTCACGTGGTGCGCGACCTATGCGCAACGCCTGTTCCAGCCAACTGCTACGGCGTTTGAGGTTGCGCCCGCTAAGCACGTTGTCGAGCACGCTCATGCCTTTAAACAGCGCGATGTTCTGAAAGGTGCGGGCAATGCCACGCACCGCCGCATCGTGGGGACGCATGCGCTGGCGCAGTTCACCGGCATAACGCACCTGGCCTTGCTGAGCGTGATACACGCCGTTGATCACGTTAAGCAGCGAGCTTTTGCCGGCGCCATTGGGGCCGATCAGCGCGCAGATTTCTCCGGTCGCCACGGCAAAGCTGATGTCGGTGATGGCTTTTACGCCCTTGAACGACAGGGAGATATTGTTCAGCTCCAATAGCGGAGCACGTGCAGCTTCAAGCGTCATAGCCCGTTTCCTTGTGCGGCAAGCGCACTACCGACGTTGTTCCAAGCGGCCACCTGTGGACGGCGCTGCGGGCTTTGCCACTGCGCGGGGTCTGGCCAGGTGCGTACGTCGATGGCCAGCGCGTGAAAAAACGCCTGCACATCCTCGTCCAGCGGTTCGCCCACCAATAACGGCGCGCGGGTGCGGCTAAAACCCAACACGTCACGCAAGGGCCGCCGTATCAGCCAGTACCCCACGCTGCGCGGCCAGATGCCCGGTTCAGGCTGTAGCGCCCAGTCCACCAGGCGCCGACGCCAACTGCCTGGCTCTGGTAAACGCGCTAGCACCTGAGCGTGCAGGCGTGCATAGGTGTCGCGTGTACCGGCGACCAGGGTTGGACCGAGCTCGCGGCGGTCGTGATCACGGGTGGCAAGGTTCTCGGGAAAATTCAGGCGAAAGCCGGCAATCAACCAGGGCGCGAGCAGGTAACGCGCCTGCCCGCCTGCGGCAAACGCGCGAGCCGCCAGGGCTTCTTCGTGGCGGCCAAGCTGTTCGCGCTGTACCAGGCGCGCGCCGTGCTGCAGCAACTCGCCATGGCTGATGCGTTGCCACTGCAACTCGCCAGAAGCAGCTTGGCGATACAGGGCAAAGGCGGTTTGTTCCATACCGGCCAACACGGTTACAGCGCCACTGCCGCCCTCGGCCAACAACGCCTGATAACTCAGCGCCGCAGCGCCGGCGGAGTCGCCCACCACGCCGCGGCCATCGGCATACAGCAGCACATCTGGCGTGCTACCGACCGCTTGCAAGCGGCGCAGCTCGGCCAGGCCCTCAGCAAACACGTACTGCGTTTGCAGCTCAGCCAATAGCGCGGCTTGTGGCTCCCCCGGTTGCAGTGGATCGAGCAACGCCGCTTCGCCGCCCAGCCACTGCGCGGCCAAGGCCAGCAGCAACGCTTCCGGGCGTGGTCGGCTAAGCACCAATAAACTCGCCCCCGGCGCAAAACCACGCTGTTGCAACGCGCTCGCCAGGCTGCGCACTTCATCCGCCACCTGCCCCCAGCTACGCACCTGCCAAATGCCCAGGTGCTTATGGCGCAAGGCAATACCACTGGCCTGGCGCCGCGCTTGATGCTGCAGCCAGGCGGGCAAACTGTCAGGCTCCTGCTCGCGGTTATCGGTGGGCTGCACGCTGCTCATCGCCCTGCCCTCAGGCCACTTCCAAGGGTTTGCTAGCCGATTGTTTGGCTTCAAGTTCGCGCACCAACGGCAGCACATGCTTGCCGAAGTATTCGACCTCTTCCTGGAAGTGCAGGAAGGCACTAAGCACCAAGTCCACCCCCACGGCCTTAAGCGCAACAATGCGCTCGGCAATCTGCTTGGGCGTGCCGATCAGGTTGGTTTTAAAACCGTCGTTGTACTGCACCAGATCTTCGAAGGTGGACTTGGCCCAGTTGCCCTCACCTTCAGGGCTAGCTTTACCGGCTTGCTTGGCGGCATCGCCAAAGGCATTGACCGCTTCTGGGTCGGCTTGATCGATGATCTCGGCCAGCACGGCGCGGGCTTCTTCCTCGGTGTCGCGGGCAATGATAAAAGCGTTAACGCCGATTTTGACCTGGTGGTTATTGGCCGCCGCCTTGGCGCGGATATCGTCGACCTGCGCCTTGATGCCTTCCACGCTATTGCCATTGGTGAAGTACCAATCGGACACACGCGCGGCCATATCGCGAGCAGCACGGGAGCTGCCGCCCTGGAAGATTTCCGGGTGCTGCTGAATGGGTTTGGGTTTCAGGGTGTACTCGTTGGTGCGGTAGAAGTCGCCACGGAAGGTGAAGTTATCTTGGGTCCAGATGCCTTTAAGGACGCGGATAAATTCTTCCGAACGACGGTAGCGCTCGTCGTGTTCCAGCCAGTGCTCGCCAATGGCGGTGAACTCACCTTTAAACCAGCCGGAGACAATATTTACCGCCACGCGGCCATTGGTGAGCTGGTCGATGGTGGCGATCTGTTTAGCCAGCAACACCGGCTGCCATGGCCCGGGCAATACGGCGGCAATGACTTTTAATTTAGTGGTGGCGGCCAGCAAGGCGTGGCTAAAGGCGACTGACTCGTGCTGGTACTCGGCGCCATAACCGGCGGTAAAGCGGATCTGTGTCAGGCCATATTCAAAGCCTGCGGTTTCGGCGATTTGCGCCAGTTTGCGGTTGTAGTCGATATCCCAGCTGGTGCGCTGTTGGATTTTGCTGACCACCAGACCGCCGCTGACATTCGGCACCCAGTAGGCGAATTTGATAGTGGCTTGGCTCATTGGCATGTACTCCAGTAACTGTATGGGGCTGGGCCCCCGGTGTGGCGGCCATACCAGACCTAGAGCAGCAACCATGCCAAAGTTTTTTATCGTTATTTATCAATGCGTTGTGTGATTGAAGTGTGAGCCGTTGCTGTTCTGTAAGCCGCAACCTGCTGATCAAATGTCTGCCCAGCAACAGTTGAAGGTTAAACAGCAGCATCGCGTGTCGCGCCGGTGCCAAGCGCAACTGTTGCCAGGCGAACACCTGGGCAACAAGTTGCGTGCTGACCAACAGGAAAACCACCCACAAGCGCAGAGCAAAGCCCCGTGGTTACTGGGCTGCGCGGTACGGCACAGCCTGTGCAATAGGGTGGCTAACGATGGTTACTGGAACCATCACCTGCACCCTTCAAGGAATTTGTGATGACCGTACAGCAACAGCACCTCCCCGCCGCCCTCTCCACAGGTACCGACTATGAACAGTTGGCCGCGCGCTTCCGGCCTATTTTTGCGCGTATCGCCGAAGGCGCTGTGCAGCGTGAGCAAAGCCGCAGCCTGCCGTTCGACGCGATCAGTTGGTTAAAAGAAGCCGGTTTTGGCGCCGTGCGCGTGCCCACCGCATTTGGCGGCGCGGGCGCCTCGTTGCCGCAACTGCTAGAGCTTTTGATTGAACTGGCCACCGCCGACTCCAACCTGCCCCAGGCCTTGCGCGGTCACTTTGCCTTTGTCGAAGACCGCCTCAACGCCCACGCCAGCAGCTCACAAGAAACCTGGTTTAAGCGCTTTGTCGATGGCGAATTAGTCGGCAATGCCTGGACCGAAGTAGGTGCGGTGAAGATTGGCGATGTCATCACCAAGGTGACAGAACGCGATGGCCAGTGGCTGGTCAACGGCACCAAGTACTACAGCACCGGCAGCATCTTTGCCGACTGGATCGACCTCTTCGCCCAGCGCGAAGCCGACGATGTGCATGTGATTGCCGCCGTGCGCACCAACCAACCAGGCATCAAGCAAAGTGACGACTGGGATGGCTTTGGCCAGCGCACCACCGGCAGCGGTACGTCGGTGTTTGAAAATGCCGTGGTGGAGGCCGAGCATATCTACGAGTTCGATAGCCGCTTTAAATACCAGACTGCGTTTTACCAACTGGTGCTACTTGCCGTATTGGCCGGTAGCGGCCGCGCCGCCATTCGCGACACCGCAGAAGAAGTGCGCAAACGCACACGCATTTTCAGCACGGGTAATGCCAGCGCCGTGCATCTTGATGTGCAAGTGCAGCAGGTAGTGGGTAAAGCCTCGGCCCAGGTGTACGCCGCGGAAGCGGCGGCCATTCGCGCCGCCCAGCCGGCGCAACAGGCGTACCTGGCGCGTTTTGGCAGCGATGCGGAAGCAGAAAAACAAGCCAATATCGCCGCCGAACTGCAATCGGCGCAGGCCCAGGTGGCCATCGCTGAACTGGTATTGCGCGCCACCAGCGACCTGTTTAACGCACTTAGCGCCTCAGCCACCAGTACCAGTAAATCCCTCGACCGCCACTGGCGTAACGCCCGCACTGCGGCCAACCACAACCCGCTGATTTACAAAGAACGCATCATCGGCGACTGGGAAATCAACGCCACCGAACCGCCGTATGTATGGCAAATCGGCGGTGGCTCAAAGCAGCAGTAAGCGCAAGCGGGCTTAGGTTTCGACGCCCTCATTGACCGAGGCCGGTGGTGCCTCGGTTTCGCGCTTGGGTGTGTCGTCTGCCGCGTCGTCTTCAGGTTTACCCAGCAGCTTATTGGTCGATTTTTGCGCCTGATCAATCTGTTCGTTTAAGGCGGTGACGGTATCGCTCACCGCTTCGCGGGCCAGTTGCTGAGCCGCCTGGGCGGCTTTGTCGGTGAGTTTTTGCGCGGATTCTTCAGCGGCATCGCAGCCTGCCAGTGTGATGCCAAGCAAGGCTACAAGCGCCAGACCGGCAGTTGATAAAACATTCATAGGGTTCTCCAACGGTGATAAATGCCCCGGCAAACCGGGGCAAAAAAGGTGGTGTTGAGTGTTAAGTGGAGGCGGCAGCGTTGCGGGTTTTCCACAGCGACAGCAGCACGCCGCCAGCCAACAGGCCGAGCGTTACGCTGAGGGAAATCACCGGAGGGGTTTTGCCGATGATGCCGACCAGGAAAATTTTGCAGCCGATAAACACCAGCACCAGCGCCAGGGCGTACTTGAGGTAGGCGAAGCGATGGATCATCGCCGCCAAGGCGAAGTACAAGGCGCGTAGGCCAAGAATCGCGAAGATGTTCGAGGTGTAGACGATAAACGGGTCTTGGGTGATGGCGAAAATCGCCGGCACGCTGTCCACGGCAAACACCAAGTCAGCGCACTCGATCAGCACCAGTGCCAATAGCAGTGGCGTGGCCCACAACACGTTGCGCCCGGCGGCGTCCGGCTGACGGACAAAGAAGCGCCCTTCATGCAAACGCTCGGTGACGCGCATATGCCGGCGCAGGAATTTCACCAATGTGTTTTCGGCCAGATCGGGATGATCGTCGACCTTGCTGAACAGCATCTTTACGCCGGTCAGCAGCAGGAAGGCGCCGAACACATAGAGAATCCAGTCGAACTCAGCAATCAGCGCTGCACCCAGGCCAATCATAATGGCGCGCAGCACAATCACCCCGAGAATGCCCCAGAACAGCACCTCGTGCTGGTACTTACGCGGGATCGAAAGAAAGCTGAAGATCATCGCCATAAGGAAGACGTTGTCCATCGACAACGACTTCTCAATAAGAAAACCGGTGTAGAAATCCATACCGGCGGTGTCGCCTTTTACCTGCCAAATCCACAAGCCAAACAGCAAGCCGGCGCTGATGTAACCGGCCGAAAGCAACAAGCTTTCCTTCACGCCGATTTCGCGGTGCTCACGGTGCAGCACCCCGAGGTCGAAGACCAGCAGGCTGATAACGATGGTGATAAAGACCAGCCACAACCAGGTGGCGGTGCCGAGGAACTCGGCCATGAAGAACGGTTCTAGGGTGCTCATAAGCCCCTCCTAAGTCGAAGTTGTACAAACTGCAACTCCGACATGGCAGCTAAAAAAGCTGTCAGAGGGGCCCGGCGTCGCCGCGCCAATTTAGCAGCCTGGGCATAACGCTCAAGCCTTCACTCTTTGCAAAGTGTCTCAGCGGCACACCGGCGACGCGGCCAAGTAGCTCTGCCTGGCGGGCTGCCGCTAAGATGGGCGAACACACAATCTCCAGGACGGTAACCGTGATGCCACCCGCTTTCGCGCCACTGATTCATATCGACTGGAAGCTGCCTGGCGCTGAATTACTAGCCCTGTTCCAGCACTACTACCCCGCCATCACGCTGTTTAACGGCGCATCGTTCGAAGCATTGCGCGATGAACTAGACAACCAAATGCCTGAGGTCTGCCTGCAAGCGTTGGCGCCCCTTCTGTTGGCTCAGGGCTACGACCTGTGGAATCTCGACACCGGTGCCGATGACTACCGCCCCGTCATCATCCCTACCGAGCAACGCCAAGCGTTTGCCTTGCACTGGCAACATGCGCGCGACGAACTGGCGCTGACACCTACCCTGATCGAGCCGCAAGCGCCTGCCGCCCGCACAACTAAAAAAACCAAAACCCAGCGCAGCAAGCTGAAATGGTTGCAAGACGTGCACGACTACCCTGGCCCCACCTACGTGCATGAGCACAACTACCGCAACGGCTGGGCTGCAATCACCGAGGAGGATGAGGGGCGGTGGCAATGCTTTCTGATTGATTACAACCAGTGGCCGCCAGTGGAGCGCGACATGCTCGAACAGCGCGAGGACGTTGACGGTGCCGACCTGCAACTGCTCTACGCCAACACCCAGCGCAGCCTGTGGAAACGCCAGGTGAAGCGTGGCGATTACAGCCGCGACGACCGCTATGAATACGAAATTTGCCAGGGCGATGACATTCAGCGCTTCGGCCCAGCGGACGAGCAGTGGCCCGAATTTGAACCAGCGTGCGTGGTGATAGGCAACGAGCTGTTCGAACGCCAGCGCCTGTACGAGCCCGAGCCACTCACACGTATCTGGCGAATTACCGCGCACACCAGCGAGGTGATTTTTGCCTACGCCGATGAACTGACCATCCTGCCCTTCGGCCCTGGCCGTTTGCTGTTTATGCAACACAACGGCCCGCTGTGCTGGCTCTGGCAAACCGAGCAGCCACAGCAAGCAATTGTCGCCAGCGCACTGCCCGCCGAAGGCTACAAATTGCGCGCCGCCACTGCCTACTTGGGCGGCGATGAAATTCTGCTGTTTAGCGAAGGTGCGCGACAGAATCTGGAAGATACCGGCTACCAGGAAACCGTACTGCTGGCCTGGCGCTTCAACGTGCTGACGGGAGCAACTACCAAGACCGTGCTCGATGGCTTTGGCAGCGAACTGCGCCAGGAAACCCGCCTACTGGTCACCCAACCCAAACGCAGCATTACCCTGCGCACCTTTCACGGCCAGCTCAACGTATCGCGCGGCCATGGCGATTGGTGGGTATGGAACTACCACGCCAACACCTTTGGCACGCGCACCCTAGCCTGGTGGTGGAACCAGCAGAGCAACGAGGTGCTGAAGTTGACCA
>NZ_JBBNAH010000735.1:0-5045 GCF_037994325.1 Pseudomonas sp. | reverse complement strand
CCCTACGCATGAATGCCTTACGCCCCACCCTGATCTACCTGCTTCTCGCCGGCCTGTGGGTCGCCCTGACTGACCAATTACTGAGCAAGCTCAGTGCCAGCGTCGGTGACTTTGGCTACTTGAGCATCATCAAGGGCCTGTGTTTCGTTCTGTTTACCGGCGCAATTCTGTTCTACGCCCTGCGTCGCAAGGAGCGCCGCCGCTTGTCGACGGAAAAGGCTTTGCGCGGGCATGTCAGCAATTTGCGCCAGGCCGCGGCGGTATTTGATGCCACCCAAGAGGGCGTGTTGGTCACCGACGCCCAGATGCGCATCACCCACCTCAACCCGGCCTTTACCCGTATCACCGGTTATAGCCTGGACGAAATCATTGGCGGCTCGCCGCAGTTGCTGAAGTCCGGCCGGCATGATCGCGCCTTCTACCAGCGCATGTGGTACGACCTCAGCCATCAAGGCAGTTGGAGTGGCGAGATCTGGAACCGGCGCAAAAACGGCGAAATCTATCCACAGTGGCAGTGCATTCGCGCCATCCATGATGAGCAAGGCGTGGTCAGTCACTACGTGGCGGTGTTCTCCGATATCAGCCTGCTCAAGGAGTCGCAGAAGGAGCTCGACTACCTCGCCCACCACGACCCGCTCAGCAACCTGCCCAATCGATTGCTGTTTGGCGAACGGGTGGCCCGTGCCCTGCGCGATGATCAACCCGGTGGTGCGGTGCTGTTGATTGATCTCGACCATTTCAAACATATCAACGAAAGCCTCGGTCACAACGCCGGCGATGAATTACTCAAAGCCGCCAGTGAACGCCTGCAACGCTTACTGCAAAGCGGTATGACCCTGGCGCGCCTGGGCGGCGATGAGTTCGGCTTACTGCTGGAGAACTCCCCGCAGCCAGAACAGGCAGCAGGCCTCGCCGAACAATTGCTCCATGCCCTGCGCCAGCCATTTACCATCGACGGCCATGAACTGTTTATCGGCGCCAGCGTCGGCATCAGCCTGTTTCCTGCCGACGCCCAGAGCGTCGAGCAAGTGATGCGCAACGCCGACTCCGCCCTGTTCAAAGCCAAAAGCAGCGGTCGCGCCACCTACGCCTTTTACAGCCAGGAGCTGACCAGCCTGGCACGTCAACGCGTGGAGCTGGGCGCGCAGTTACACCAAGCCTTGGAGCAGCAGCAACTGCGGGTGTTTTACCAACCGATTTATGGCCTGCAAGACGGCAAGTTGCTAGGCGTTGAAGCCCTGGTGCGCTGGCAACATCCGGAGCGTGGCCTGGTGCCGCCTGACCAGTTCATTCCGATTGCCGAAGAAAGCGACCTGATTGGCAGCATTGACGCCTGGGTGCTGGCCCAGGCCTGCGAGCAGATGACGGCGTGGCAGCGGCAAGGCCTGAACCTGGAGTTTATGTCGGTGAACGTTTCCAGCCGCATATTCAGCCACGGCAAGCTCGACAGTCTGGTTACCGAAGTGCTGGCCGCCAGCGGTCTCAACGCCGCGTTTCTGGAGCTGGAAATTACCGAGAGCGCGGTAATGCAAGACGCCGATGCCGCCCTGCAGCTGATGCAGCGTCTGCGCGCCTTAGGCGTGCGTTTGGCCATTGATGATTTTGGTACCGGCTACTCGTCACTGGCACGGCTCAAACGCATGCCCGTGCAAAAGCTCAAGCTCGACCAGAGTTTTGTTCGCGGGCTACCGGCCGACCACGACGATGCCGCCATCACCCGTGCGGTGATTGCGTTGGGTCATAGCCTAGGTTTGCAGGTGCAAGCGGAAGGCATTGAAGACGCCAGCCAAGCGGCCTTTTTACAGGGCTTAGGCTGCGAGTTGGGGCAAGGGTATTTGTATGGCAGGCCGCAGCCCGCAGAGGCGTTAAAACCGTAGGGTGTGCCGGCACACCCTACGGGAGATTTCCGCTGGCTTTTGTAGGGTGTGCTACGCGCACCAAGCGGCCGCACGGCAGACGCAAGGAGCGCCCCCGTACGCAGACGGGAAAACCCAACAAACGCAGCCTCAGAGTTTGGCAATCGACACTTCGGTCGACTTAACAAAGGCAATAACTTCACTGCCCACGCCCAGTTCCAGCTCTTTAACCGAACGGGTGGTGATTACCGAGGTAACGATGCCGGAAGCGGTTTGTACGTCGATTTCCGACAGTACGTCGCCCAGTACGATTTCCTTGATGGTGCCTTTGAATTGGTTACGGACGTTGATCGCTTTAATAGTCATGGTGTTTCTCCTGGTACTTGGTTTTCAGAGGGTTTGATTACAAGGCCCAACGCAGTTGCGTGGGCAAGGGTGAAACAGGTTCGGGTGGCGGCGGGCCGGCGGGAATTTGCAGCACGCGGTTAAGTACTTCCGCTTCCAGTGCCGCCAGCCGTGCTGAGCCGCGCTGACGGGGACGCGCCAGTTGCACCGGCAGGTCCAGGCCAACGTGGCCGTCTTCAATCAAGATCACGCGGTCGGCAATCGCTACCGCTTCACTGACGTCGTGGGTCACCAGCAGCACGGTAAAACCATGCTTCTGCCACAGGCCTTCAATTAGTTGCTGCATCTCGATGCGGGTCAGGGCATCCAGAGCACCCAGCGGTTCGTCCAACAGCAACAGGCGCGGTTGGTGAATCAGCGCGCGGGCCAAGGCCACACGCTGCTTCTGCCCGCCCGACAAGGCCGCCGGCCATTCGTGGGCACGCTCGGCCAAGCCGACGGCTTGCAAAGCGTCCAAGGCGCGACCACGCCAATCGCCACTCAGGCCCAGGCCAACGTTGTCGATCACGCGTTTCCACGGCAGCAAACGCGAGTCCTGGAACATCAGGCGGGTATCTTCGCGGGCGTCATTCAGCGGCGCAGAACCGGCAAGCAAGGCGCCGCTGGTGGGCGTATCCAGCCCTGCCAACAAACGCAGCAAGGTGCTTTTACCGCAGCCACTGCGACCGACCACGGCGACGAATTGCCCGGCCGGAATCAGCAGCTCGATGTCGTGCAACACCTCGCGCTCACCGAACGATTTATGCAGGCCGCGCACCGCCAGGGGGATACCGCCTTTAAGGTGCTGCGGCGCCACGCCAGTAGGGTTGAATGCGTTCATGCGGCACCGCCTTTTTTCACTTGATAGGCGGGGTGCCAGCGCAACCACACACGTTCCAACGTACGGGCCGTGGTGTCGGCCAATTTGCCCAGCAGGGCGTAGAGCAGAATCGCCACCACCACGACATCGGTCTGCAAGAATTCACGGGCGTTCATGGCCAGGTAACCGATGCCCGAGCTGGCGGAAATCGTCTCCGCCACAATCAGCGTCAGCCACATAAAGCCCAGGGCAAAACGCACGCCGACCAGAATTGAGGGCAAGGCGCCCGGCAAAATCACCTGGCGGAATAGGCCAAAACCAGACAGGCCATAGCTACGCGCCATTTCCACCAACGCCGGGTCGACGTTGCGAATGCCGTGGTAGGTGTTCAGGTAAATCGGGAACACCGTGCCCAAGGCAACCAGGAAAATCTTTGCCGACTCATCAATACCGAACCACAAGATCACCAGCGGAATCAGCGCCAGGTGTGGCACGTTGCGGATCATCTGCACCGTGCTGTCGAGGAAGCGTTCACCCCACTTCGACAGGCCGGTGATAAAGCCCAAGGTCAGGCCGATGCTGCCGCCAATGGCAAAGCCAATGCCGGCGCGCCAGCCGCTGATGGCCAGGTGGTGCCAAATGTCGCCGCTGCTGACCAGGGCCACCGCGGCGTCAAACACGGCGCTGGGCGCCGGCAGAATTCGCGTCGACAGCCAACCAGCGACTACCGCCAGTTGCCAGATCGCCAGCAGCGCCAGCGGCAGCACAAAGGGCGCTACACGGCTGAGAAGGTTATTTATGGGTTTGCTCATGTCGTCATCCCTGGCCGCTTAGCTCGCCGACACTGCTTTGGGCAGCACGTCGTTGGCGATCATTTCGCCAAACGGGCTCACGTAATTGGCGCCTTCAGGGCGTTGTGGACGGGCCACATCCAAATGCGGGAACAACAGCTCGGCCACGCGGTACGACTCTTCCAAGTGCGGGTAGCCGGAGAAAATAAAGGTGTCGATACCCAGGTCCGCATATTCCTTAACCCGTGCCGCCACGGTTGGGCCGTCGCCCACCAACGCCGTACCGGCACCGCCACGCACCAGGCCCACGCCGGCCCACAGGTTGGGGCTGACTTCGAGGTTGTCTTTGCTGCCGCCATGCAGCGCCGCCATGCGTTGCTGGCCAACCGAATCAAAGCGCGACAGCGAGGCTTGCGCGCGGGCGATGGTGTCGTCGTCGACATGGGAAATCAGGCGGTCAGCGGCGGCCCAGGCTTCTTCATTGGTTTCGCGCACGATTACATGCAGGCGAATACCGAAGCGCACAGTGCGGCCATGCTGGGCGGCCTTTTCGCGCACTTGGGCGATTTTTTCCGCCACGGCTGCTGGCGGCTCGCCCCAGGTCAGGACCATTTCTACCTGCTCGGCGGCCAGGTCTTGCGCAGCGCCGGAGGAGCCGCCGAAGTACAACGGCGGACGCGGTTGTTGCAGCGGCGGATAGAGCAGCTTGGCGCCTTTTACGCTGATGTGTTTGCCGTCGTAATCAACGGTCTCGCCTTCCAGCACACGGCGCCAGATACGGGTGAATTCCACGGAGGCTTCGTAACGTTCTTCGTGGCTGAGGAACAGGCCATCGCCGGCCAGCTCGTCAGGGTCACCGCCAGTGACCAAGTTAAACAGGGCACGGCCATTGGACAGACGATCCAAGGTTGCCGCCTGCCGCGCAGCAACGGTCGGCGAAATAATGCCGGGGCGCAGCGCGACGAGAAATTTAAGGTGGGTGGTCACCGGAATCAGCGATGCCGCCACCAGCCAGGAATCTTCACAGGACCGCCCCGTCGGGATCAGCACGCCACCAAACCCAAGGCGGTCAGCCGCCTGGGCAATCTGTTGCAGGTAGCCGTGATCGACCGCGCGAGCGCCCGTAGCGGTGCCAAGGTAATGACCGTCGCCGTGGGTGGGAAGAAACCAGAAAATGTTCAAGCTCATGGGAGT
>NZ_JBBNAH010000734.1:0-7927 GCF_037994325.1 Pseudomonas sp. | reverse complement strand
CGACATGGCGTTCTGGCGCGGGCTTAAACACTTTCCGGAGTTCCATTCATGAGCGGACCGCTAACTGCTGCGCCGGTGCCTGAGCGCTATCTGGGTGTGTGGCAGCGCACCCTGCTGACCACCACCGCCGGTGTGCATGACACCAGCACCCGCGTGTATTGGCTGCAAACCTCGCGCTTGTTCGCCGACCTGCGCATTCCGTTGCCAGCGCCCAGCAGCGTGCGCGAGTTGCTCGCCCAAGGCGGCTTTGCCGGCGTTACCGAAGTTACTCAGCCGGCTGATAGCGCCGAGTTGTGCCAATGGCATCGGGCGGTGGATTTCCAGCCGCCACGGGGCAGTGAAGACATTGGTTTTATGCGCTTTGAGCGCGATGACTGCGTGTTTGAAGACGGCTTGGACGCCAGCTACCACGAAGTCTGGGAGCGCCTGCCGGAGTCGCTTGGGCGCAACTGGGGCGTGTGGCTGGTGGCCGCCGATGGTCGCCAGGGCTGCTTGTTGCTGGCCGGCGATTGCTTTGTGTTTGTCGCCGGGCGGCCCAAGCCGTTAGCGCCGGCCAGTTCCTTGCTGGCGTTGCTGGAGGCGGGCAGTTCGCCGCTGCAGTTGCTGGAGTGCGAGCTGTCGTTTGGCTGGCATCACGAGGGCAAGCAGCCGTGGCAGATTGCCCTGTCGACCATTCCCGAACGCATCGGCCAGGCCCTGTTGCCCGCCAGCCTGAGCCCCGACGACAGCACCCAATTGTGCAGCGCGCAGACCCTGGAACAGCTCGGCCATCTGCCGCCCATTGGCGGTTGGCGCCTGCGCGAACACCCCGTTTTTCCCTTAGTCGAGGAGGCCTTGTCATGAGCGCCCATCAACCGTTGCCCGAACCGCAAGCGGCCGCGCAGCCAGCTCGCCAGCGCTGGTGGGTGATCCGTGGCGAGCTGCCGCGCGGTGCCATTTGGGGCCTGGCTGCGGCCGGCCTGTTGCTCCCGCTGTTGGTGTGGTGGGCGTACACCGTCGCCGGCCTGGCCAACCCGATGTTTATGCCAAGCCCCGGCGCGGTGGTGACGCGCGTGGCACATTGGTGGAGCGACGAAGGCCTGCTCGCCGATATTGGCATCAGCGTATACCGGGTCATGACCGGCTTTCTCGCCTCGGCGTTGTTTGCCTTGCCGCTGGGCTTGTACATCGGCACCTACCGGCCGGTGCAGGCGTTCCTCGAACCGCTCACCGACTTTATTCGCTATATGCCGGCGGTGGCGTTTATCCCGCTGGTGATGCTTTGGGTCGGCATTGATGAAGGCTCGAAAATTTTGATCATCTTTATTGGCACCTTTTTCCAGATGGTGCTGATGGTCGCCGAAGACGTACGCCGGGTGCCGATGGCGCAGATCGAAGCAGCGCAAACCATGGGCGCCAGCCGCAGCGAGATCGTCAAACTGGTGATTCTGCCCTCGGCGCGCCCGGCGCTGCTCGACACCCTGCGCATCACCTGCGGCTGGGCCTGGACCTACCTGGTGGTGGCCGAATTGGTGGCGGCTAACTCGGGTCTGGGTTACGCCATTCTCAAAGCCCAGCGCTATATGCAAACCGACAAGATTTTCGCCGGCATTATTTTGATCGGCGTTATTGGCCTGCTCACCGACCAGGGTTTCCGCTGGCTCGGCCGCGTGGCCTTTCCCTGGCTGAAGAGGTAAGTGCGATGAACGACGCCAAGATCCACATCCGCCAGGTCAGCAAAGTCTTTAAAACCCGTGGCCGCGATGTGCAGGCCCTGCAAGACATCAACCTGGATATCCAGCGTAACGAATTCATCACCTTTGTCGGCGCCTCCGGTTGCGGCAAATCCACCCTGCTGCGCAGCATCGGCGGGCTGGAGCAGCACAGCCGTGGCGAAATCTTGCTCGACGGCCGCGCGGTTAACGGCCCCGGCATCGACCGCGCCATGGTGTTTCAGCACTACAGCCTGTACCCCTGGCTGAACGTGATGCAGAACATCAAGTTTTGTCGGCAGCTGAAAGTGGTCTCCGACACGGTAAAAAGCGACGGCGATATCGAAGTGGCCAGCGGCCGTGCCGATGCGCTGCTGAGTCTGATGGGCCTGTCGGCGTTCCATCAGGCCTACCCCAACCAGCTCTCCGGCGGCATGCAGCAACGGGTAGCGATTGCCCGCGCCTTGATGCCCAAGCCGGAAATTCTGCTGATGGACGAACCCTTCGGCGCCCTCGATGCGCAAACCCGTGAAGTGATGCACGACCTGATTCGCCACGTCCACCGTCTGGAAAAGAGCACCATCCTGTTCGTCACCCACGACGTGGAAGAGGCGATTTACCTGGGCGGCCGCGTGGTGCTGATGGCGCCACGGCCGGGGCGCATCGACACCATCTACAACGTACCGCTGCCGGCAGAGCGCAACCAAGACATGAAACTGTCGCCTGAGTTTCTTACCTTGAAACGCGAGATCTTGGCGCGGATACGCGAGACCTCAGGGATGAGTACGGACTTGGAACTGTTGGAGCAGCTAACGCGTACCCAACCAGCGGCGCTGTAACCCTGTAGGGCGTGCTGTGCGCACCATGCGCTGGACCTGATATCGCTATGGTGCGCACGGCACACCCTACGCAACTAACCGCGTGCCTTCGTGTCACACTTGGGCACGGCGATTAACCCAGTAGGCGGCCATCCGCTCTACGGCGCCGTGCCCGGCCTGGTTATTGCTCATTCTTTCGAGCGCCCAGCGCCCCCTTCTAATAACAATAAAACCTCTGATGTGTATCCCTTGCTGTGTGGCGTTGTGCTGAGAATAATCGCCGCCGTCGGGTGACCGACTGTGGCTGTGTAGGTGAGGGATAACGTGGAATTTGCTTTGTCGATTGCGCCCTATGCGGGCATTACCGTGATGATTCCGGCCGTATTGCTGCTGGCGGTTTGGTTGAACTACAGCGCTTCGCGCCGTGTGGCTGTGCTCTGGTTGAGCGTGGTGGTGCTCGCCTATGGTGCGGTAATGGTCAGTAAAGTGCTGTTCAAGGGCTGGGGCCATGGCTTTGAAACCCTGAACATTGCGGTATTTAGCGGCCATGCCATGAACGCTTGCCTGGTTACTCCGGTGCTGCTGAGCATGCTCGCGCGCCAATGGCATCCGCTGTTGCGCTGGCCCGCTGCAGGTGTGGCGTTGCTGGCCGGTTGGTACTTTAGCGTCACCGTTGTTGCGCCCTTTGTGCACCCGTTGCCGGAGGCCATCGCTGGTGCGTTGATTGGCGGCTTTGGCTCGATGATTTTCCTGGCCCTGGCCGAACGCTACGAAATTCGTCCGCTGCCCGGCCGCGCCGTGGCCATGGGCCTGACCGTAATCGCTGTGTGCGCCAGCTTGCCCAAATACACTGCCGAGGGTTTACTCAACCACTTCGCCATCACCCTCTCGGGTGCCGAAGCGGCGTATACCCGAACCCATTGGCAGAATTCCCCAACGGCGCAGTCGTCACGCTGAGCGGGCCTTGCACGGACGCCTGCGCCCCATGACTAAACCCCTGCGCTGGACCCTCGCCCTCCTGGCCGCAGCCCTTGTGCTGCCAGTTGGTGCCTACCTCTGGGCCAAAGCCGAGTATTACCCCGCCGACGCGGTAGACCGCGCCCAAGCCTTTATCAACCTGCTGCACGCTGGGCAATTTGATCACGCCCAAGACATGGCCCTGCGCAATGAATACGTCGGCCGCACGCCAGCAGAGTTTTCCGAACTGATGGTTCGCCAATTGTGCGATGTCGACCATGTGGCCTGGACCGCCCCGCCGCAAACCAATGGCAACCGCCTGCGCCGCTGGTTCAATGGTGTGCAAGTGGAAATGCCGGAAATAACCGTGGAGTTCGAAGGGCGCTGCCTGGTCTCCGTGCACTTGCGCCGCACGGCGGACGGCCAGTGGAAAGTCTTCAATATGCAGCGCCACGCCGGCTGAGGCGCAGCCCAGTTTTTGCCTAACCCGCGACGACAAAAAACCTAATTTCGCAATTGCCGGGCGGTGGACAGAATGCGGCGTAGGGTGTGCTGTGCGCACCAAACGTTTACCCCATCGATTCAGGGCGTCCTTATGAGCAAACCCACCCACACCCGCATTCGTATGTTCAACACCAAGGACACCTACCCCAACCAGACCCTGGACAACGACCTGTGCCAGGCCGTGCGCGCCGGCAACACCGTGTACGTACGTGGCCAGGTGGGCACCGACTTCGACGGCAACCTGGTTGGCCTCGGCGACCCCCGTGCGCAAGCCGAGCAGGCGATGAAAAACCTCAAGCAACTGCTCGAAGAAGCCGGCAGCGACCTCAGTCATGTCGTTAAAACCACCACCTACCTCACTGACCCACGCTACCGCGAGCCGGTGTATCAGGAAGTGGGCAAGTGGCTCAAAGGTGTATTCCCGATTTCCACCGGCCTGGTGGTCTCCGCCCTCGGTCAGCCGCAGTGGCTGATGGAGATTGATGTGATCGCGGTTATTCCGGATGACTGGGCATGACCTTCTCCATCGTCGGCCGCTGCGCCGAAACCGGGCAACTGGGCATCGCCATCAGCTCCTCCAGCATCGCCGTCGGTGCCCGTTGCCCGTGGGTGCGCGGTGGCATTGGCGCGGTGTCCACGCAAAACATCACCCTGCCAGCGCTGGGCCCGGAAATTCTCGATTTGCTTGAGCAGGGCGCAAGCGCCAAAGAGGCGCTGGACAAAGCCCTGACCACCCACGGCTTTAGCCAATTCCGCCAAGTCACGGTGATCGACCACCATGGCGCCACCGCCTTGTTTACCGGCAGCGAAGCCCTAGGCCTGCATAACGCCGTGGCCGGTGAGCAATGCGTGGCCGCGGGCAACTTGCTCTCCAGCCCGCAAGTGATTAACGCCATGGTCGCTGCCTTTGAAGGCAGCAGCGGTGAAGCCCTGGCCGACCGTCTGCTGGCGGCGATGAACGCCGCCATGGCCGCCGGTGGTGAAGCCGGGCCGGTGCATTCGGCCGCGTTGTCGGTGGTCAGTGATTTGCTCTGGCCAATTGTTGACCTGCGCGTAGATTGGGCCGAAGAAGACCCGATTGGCGTGCTGGGCAATTTGTGGACGGCCTATCGCCCGCAAATGCAGGACTACATCACCCGTGCTCTGGACCCCACCAAAGCGCCGAGCTACGGTGTGCCAGGGGACGAATAACTGTCCGCTTATCCCGTCGTTCCCGCGCAGGCGGGAACCCAGGTGCGGCGATGCAACAGCCACCGCTGTTGTCCTACAGCATTCTGGATCCCCGCCTTCGCGGGGATGACGGTGGGCTATTCATAACCGAGTAAAAACCATGTCCACCAGCCGCGATCTGCTAAACCGCCTAATCGCCTTCAACACCGTCAGCCGCGAATCCAACCTGGCGTTGATCGAATTCGTCCGCGACTACCTGACCAGCCTGGGCATCGACAGCGAACTGATCCATAGCGACGACGGGCGCAAAGCCAATCTCTACGCCCGTATCGGCCCGGCGCTTTCTGGTGGGGTGATGCTGTCCGGCCATAGCGATGTCGTGCCGGTGGATGGCCAGGCCTGGACCGTGCCGCCCTTCGCCATGAGCGAGCGCGACGGCAAACTTTACGGTCGTGGCACCGCGGATATGAAGGGCTATATCGCCTGCGTACTCGCCGCCTTACCCGCGTTTCTCGCCAAGCCTCTGCGCGTACCGCTGCACCTGGCGATTTCCTATGACGAAGAGGTCGGCTGCCTGGGTGTGCGCAGCTTGATCGAGGCATTGGCAGGGCGCCCAGAACGACCCAGCCTGTGCATCATCGGCGAGCCAACGTCTATGCGCCCGGTGCTCGGCCACAAAGGCAAACTGGGTATGCGTTGCGAGGTACATGGCGCAGCGTGCCATTCGGCCTATGCCCCGCAGGGCGTCAACGCCATCGAATATGCCGCCAAGCTGATCGTCCGTCTCGGTGAAATCGGCCAACGCCTGGCCGCCATCGAGCGCCACGACGCGCGTTTCGACCCGCCCTATTCAACGGTACAAACCGGCACCATCAGCGGCGGCAGCGCGCTGAATATCGTCCCCGAACACTGCCGTTTCGATTTCGAAGTGCGCACCCTGCCGGCCGACGATGCCGAGCAGATTGCCAGTGAATTGCAGGCCTATGCCCAGGAGCTGGTGCCGCAGATGCGCGCGGTGCAGGCCGACACCGGCATTCGCTTTACCCCCATCAGCGCCTACCCAGGCTTGGCCACTGCCGCTGATAGCGAGGCGGCGCAGCTACTGGCGTTGATCAGTGGCTCGCAGGATTTCGGCACCGTGGCCTTTGGCACCGAAGGTGGGCTATTCGACCAGGCCGGTATTGCCACCGTGGTCTGTGGGCCGGGAAGCATGGACCAAGGGCACAAGCCGGATGAGTTTGTCAGCCTGGAGCAGCTAGGGCAGTGCGATGCCATGCTGCAGCGCTTGGCCGAGTGGATGCACGCGGTCGCCTCGTAGCGTGTGCTGTGCGCACCTATACGTGGTTTACGGCCTATACAACTTCAAGCTCTCGACCCTTGAGCGATACGCCCCTAACCGCTCTTTGAGCTCGCCTTTGCGCTTCGACGCCACGCAGTGCAGCAGCACGTTCAGCGCACTGGTCAGCCCACCGGTAGATTCCAGAATCAGCCCGGTCTTGGTTTTCATGGTGATGATCAACGGCGTGTCGATATGCCGTGCAATGCCATATTCGTCGGTAAACACCACCAGGTCAGTGTCGCTTTTCAGGTTGTTGGCAAAGGCAATACCAGCGTCTGCATAAGGCGCGATATCGATCAGGATCACGCAGCAGCGCTTGTCGCGGCTGTCGATCCAGCGCCCGAGAACGCCGCTGTAAAGGTCGAGAAATTCCACGCCACTGCGCACTAACGACAAGCGATTGGCGAAGTCTTCGGCCAGGCCTTTGATGGTTTGAAAGCCGCAGACAAACACCCGCTCGGCCTCGCTGACGCGCTGCACCACGTCCTGCCAATGCTGGCCGCTGAGTTGCGCCGCGAAGGCGCTGAGGGCTTCGATTTCTTCGTTGAGGTGGGCGACCAGATCGTCTGGCTGCTGGTCGACGCGTTCGATCAGCGTGGTGTTGAGCAAGGATTGAATGCGCACGTCATCGCGCAATTCTTCCTTCAGGGTTTTCAGGCCCTTGTAGCCCAGACGACGCAAAAAGCGGCTGACGGTGTTGGGGCTGACTTTGCTTTTTTCCGCCAGGCTGGCGCCGTTTTCAAAGGCGATGGTTTCCCGGTTGGCCTGGATATAGGCCCACAGCGTACGTTCTGCGGGGGTCAGCTTGCCGTCCAGGTGTTCCATTTTGCTATCGAGCATGCCTTGGCTCCGGCTGGGCAAACGTAAAGTTTCTGACATGAGTATGTCAGAGTGTTGATTGTTGGAAGAAATATATTCTATTCTCGGGGCGCCACACAAAAGGTTCGTTCAGCAGACCCAGGCACTCAGACCTACGACGATATCGCTGAACAACCCTCGCAATTCCTGCCGCAACAACAGTGCCAAGCCTTGCCTGGCGCAATCAAAACAGTGGAGAACAGGAACATGCTCGACCTTATCACCCGACCCCTGCGCACGCGTTCGCTTCCCGCCGTTATCGGCGCTCTTCTCGCCCTCAGCACCGGCGCCGCCCAGGCCGCCGAAGAGCTGCGCCTGTACAACTGGGGCGACTATATCAACCCTGAAGTGCTCAGCCGCTTTACCGCCGAAACCGGCATCAAGGTCGGCCTGGACACCTACGGCAGCAACGAAGAAATGCTCGCCAAGCTGCAAGCCGGCGCCACGGGTTACGACATCGTCTTCCCGTCCGTGCATATGCACGACACCATGGCCGCGCTGAACCTGCTGGAAAAAACCGATATCAACAGGAGCCCGGCGTTTAAAAATATCGACCCGGCCTACCTGCGCGCCAAGTCCGACCCCAAGGG
>NZ_JBBNAH010000733.1:0-2904 GCF_037994325.1 Pseudomonas sp. | reverse complement strand
AGATAGAGCCATGCACGTCCAGACAGGAAGGCCGATCGTGACCAGCACCAGTGAGAATTTTGTTGTTGCCTATACCCCGGAAGAGGCCGTGGAGCGTCTTGCTGCGCTGCACCAACAAGCCGTCGATGGCCTAAGCCAAGCGCTTAAGGCCTACCTCAAGGATCGGATCAAACCCGACCCCAAGCAGCGTGACTGCTTCTGCTACCCCGAATTGCGCCTGACCTACGACACCCAGGGCGAAGTGCCGACCACCGTGCGCGCCTACGCCAAGGTGCAGGTGCCTGGCACCTATAGCGTCACCGTTACCCACCCGGCGGCCTTTCGTAAATACCTGCTTGAGCAACTGCGCCCGCTGATGAACGACTTCACCGTAAAGGTGGAAGTGGGCATGAGCCAGCAGAACATTCCCTACCCCTATGTGGTGGAAGGCGGTGATGAACTGGCCGGCTCCGGCGTGACGGCCGCCGAGTTGTCGCGGGTGTTCCCCAGCACCGATTTGTCGGCGGCCACCGATGGCATCGCCGATGGTCTGTATGACTGGCAGAACATCGACCCGCTGCCGCTGGCGCTATTTGACGCCGCGCGCGTCGACTTCTCCCTGCGTCGCCTGGTGCATTACACCGGCAGCGACTGGCGTCATGTGCAGCCGTGGATTCTGCTGACCAACTACCACCGCTACGTTGACCAATTTATCCGCCATGGTCTGGCGCAACTGCGCGACGACCCACGCTATGTGCGCATGGTGTTGCCGGGCAACGTCATCATTGAACGCGGCACCTCCGAGGAAGACGCCCAAGCAGTGGCCGATGCCGTGGTATGGCACCGTTACCAGATGCCGGCCTATCACCTGATCGCCGCCGATGGCCACGGCGTGACCCTGGTGAATATCGGCGTCGGTCCGTCCAACGCCAAGAACATCACTGACCACCTGGCGGTGCTGCGTCCGCATTGCTGGTTGATGATTGGTCACTGCGGCGGCCTGCGCCAGTCGCAGACCATCGGCGACTACGTGCTGGCCCACGCCTATATGCGCCGCGACGGCATTCTTGATCGTGTGGTGCCGCCGAATATTCCGATTCCAGCCTTGGCTGAGGTGCAGCTGGCGCTGCAAGAGGCGGCGGCTACTGTCACCGGTGAGCGCGGTGAGGCGCTGAAACGGCGGCTGCGTACCGGCACCGTACTGACCTACGACGACCGCAACTGGGAGCTGCGTTGGGCGCAGGAGCGGCCGTTGATCAACCTGTCACGCGCCGTGGCGGTGGATATGGAAAGCGGCACCATCGCCGCCCAGGGTTATCGCTTGCGGGTGCCTTACGGCACGTTGCTGTGTGTGTCGGATAAGCCACTGCATAGCGAAATCAAACTGCCGGGCGCGGCGGGTGTTTTTTATGAGCGCGCGGTTAGTCAGCATTTGATGATCGGCATTGCTGCCCTTGATCTGATGCGCACGCAACTCGATTCCCTGCACTCGCGCAAACTGCGCAGCTTTGACGAGCCGCCGTTCCGCTAAGCAGCGCAGTTACACAGCGGCCTTCTTACCCCGTGCGGGAGAGAAGGCCGCCATTGCTCGTGCCAATGCCCTCTTCACAAAGCGCGCCAACCTGTCGCGCGACAATCGACCACAGTAATCGGTCTACGCTTAAGCGTTAGGCTTTGACCCACGTCAGTACCCTCTTGCGTGCTGCGTGCGGGCCCCGCTGCCCATCTTTGTGTTGGCCGCCATAACAATAATTTCCTGAACCGATTGCTGATTTCCGGGGCTAACCCTAGGCCTGGAAAACGCTCGATGACTGTTTTTGCTGATGAGGAATATCCATGTTTGGCTTAGAGGCGCTGGATCTGGCGCGAATGCAGTTCGCGTTCACCATTTCCTTTCACATCATTTTTCCGGCGATCACCATCGGTCTGGCGAGTTACCTGGCGGTGCTCGAAGGTTTGTGGCTGAAGACCAATGACGAAACCTACCGCGACCTTTACCACTTCTGGTCGAAGATCTTCGCGGTCAACTTCGGTATGGGTGTGGTCTCGGGCCTGGTCATGGCCTATCAGTTCGGCACCAACTGGAGTGCGTTCTCCGACTTTGCCGGGGCAATCACCGGACCGCTGTTGACCTACGAGGTGCTCACGGCGTTTTTCCTCGAGGCCGGCTTCCTCGGCGTGATGCTGTTTGGTTGGAACCGCGTCGGCCCGGGCCTGCACTTTTTCTCGACGGTCATGGTGGCCATCGGCACGCTGATTTCCACGTTCTGGATTCTGGCCTCCAACAGCTGGATGCAAACTCCGCAGGGGCACGCCATCGTTGATGGTCGGGTGATTCCAGTCGACTGGTTTGCGGTGATTTTTAACCCCTCATTCCCTTATCGCTTGCTGCATATGTCCACTGCCGCGTTTCTGGCCACGGCGTTTTTCGTTGGGGCATCAGCGGCTTGGCATTTGCTGCGCAAAAAAGACAACCCGGCCATTCGCCGGATGTTGTCGATGGCTATGTGGATGGCGCTGATTGTTGCGCCGATTCAAGCGGTGATTGGCGACTTCCACGGCCTCAACACCCTTAAGCATCAGCCGGCAAAAATTGCCGCCATCGAAGGCCACTGGGAAAACGTCGGCAACGAGCCGACGCCGCTGATTCTCTTCGGTTGGCCGGATATGAAAGCCGAAAAGACCCGTTTTGCCGTAGAGATTCCCTACCTCGGCAGCCTGATCCTGACCCACAGCCTGGACAAACAAGTACCGGCGCTCAAAGAGTTCAAGCCAGAAGACCGGCCCAACTCCACCATCGTGTTCTGGTCATTCCGCGTTATGGTCGGCCTGGGCTTGTTGATGATCTTCGCCGGCGTGTGGAGCCTGTGGCTGCGTTTTCGTGGAAAGTTGTATGAGTCCCGCCCCTTCTTGTACCTGACGTTA
>NZ_JBBNAH010000732.1:0-10994 GCF_037994325.1 Pseudomonas sp. | reverse complement strand
CGTTAGCCCCTATGTCGACCTGAGCTACAGCAACAGCCACCTGGACAGTTACACCGAGAAAGGCGGCGGTATTCCTGCGCAGTTTGACGGCCGTACCGACACCAACACCGAGGCGCGTTTGGGCGTTAACACCGAAACGCCGCTACCGTTTGCACCGGGCTACAACGTTGTCGCCAACCTTGAAGCGGCGCATCGCTTTGAGAACCACAGCGCTGGGGTGAATGGCCAGGTAGACGGCTTGTTCAGCTTCAACCTGCCGGGCGAAGACGTGACTAATGACTGGCTTAAAGCTGGCGTTGGTGTGGAAGGTGCTGTCGGCCCAGGCAAGCTATCGCTGATGCTTAACGGCACCACGCAGAGCGAGATGCCTAATTTTTGGGTAGCGACTTCCTACCAGTTGGCGTTCTGATCGCCGAGCTGTAAGACGTAGGTCGGGCCTGGCGTCACTCACCGTGCGCAGACTGGCCCGACCTACCTACAGCTAACGCTTCCAGGTAGGCGCAGAACATCTGCGCCATGGCCTCGGCATAAACCTGCACGTCGGTCTCGGTGCGTGGGCTTTCGGAAAACTGTTTGCCCACGGTGCTCATGGTGTCGGTAAGCAAACGGCCGGCCAGTTCGCGCACTGCTTCGCTGGCAGCAGGCAATACCTCCTGCATAAACGTGCGCATGGTCTGTTCCGCTGCCGCTTTGATTTCCTGCGCTTCCGGTGCATCACGGTAGAGCGGCGCGGCGTCGTTCAAGGCCACGCGCATTTCGGCTTCATCACATTCGGATTGGATAAAGGCGTGCACCAAGGTGTGGATGCGCTGCAACGGCGGCTGCTCGCGGTTGGTGAGAATCTGCGTGAGCAGGTCGGTGGTTTGCTGCCATTCATCCCGTTGCAGGCGAAACAAAATGGCCGCTTTATTGGGGAAGTACTGGTACAGCGAGCCGATGCTGACGCCGGCCCGTTCGGCCACTCGTGCGGTGGTGAAACGAGCGGCGCCTTCTTTGGCTAAAACCTGAGTAGCGGCTTGCAAAAGGGTGGCTACCAGCTCATTCGAGCGGCTTTGTTTTGGCTGTTTACGCGAGGAAATACGCGGGCTTTGGCGTGTGCTCATGGCGGGCTCGGGTAATGCGAATAGTAAAAGGCGACGGATTGGTCGCATTCTAGTCGGGCGCAATTCAGCGTTCAAATGACCTTTTGGAGTCGCCATGAGCACCCTGACCCAGCAACCTGTTGCCGGCCTGTTGCAACGCCTATTCAGCCAAACCGAAGACGCCAGCAGCGCGGTGTTTCCTAGCTTCGCCGAGGGCGAGCTACAGCGCTTGATGCACAGTAAAACCGAGTACCAAGCGTTTTATGCACGCCTGAAAGACTTGCCGCTGGCCGTGTCGCCGGCCACGGGCACCTTGCTGTATATGCTGGCGCGCAGCAGCAAGGCGCAGAGCATTGTCGAGTTCGGTACTTCGTTCGGCATATCTACCCTGCACATGGCCGCCGCACTGCGCGATAACGGCGGTGGTCGGTTGATTACCAGCGAATTTGAAGCGTCGAAGGTGGCCAAGGCCCGGGCCCATCTGGAGGAGGGCGGTTTGCTGGACTTGGTGGAGATTCGTCAAGGCGATGCCTTGCAGACCTTGGCAGTCGATTTGCCCGCGAGTATCGACTTGGTGCTGCTCGATGGTGCCAAGGCGCTGTACCCGGAGATTCTCGCGTTGCTGGAGAGCCGTTTGCGGCCTGGGGCATTGATCATTGCGGACAATGCCGACCACAGTCCCGAGTACCTGGAGCGGGTGCGTTCAACAGCCAACGGTTACCTGTCGATTCCATTTGCTGAGGATGTGGAGTTATCCATGCGCCTTGGATAACGCCACGTGTTGAGGTGTGGCGAAATTGGTGCGCGTACCGAACGCGCACCGGCGCCCCCTACGCGGTTGGCGCCCTTAAGCGCCGTACAATTAGCCCCCCAATCGCTAAGCCGAGCACTGCAGCGGTGCCCGAGGCGAGCAATACGCCGAGCTTGGCTGCGCCCAGCAGCCCGGCATCGGTAAAGGCCAGCGAGGCGATAAAGATCGACATGGTAAAACCAATGCCGGCCAGACAACCGACCAAGCCCAGCCAGGTCCAGGTCATGCCCGGCGGCAGTTCGCACCAGCCCGCCCGCACCAGCAACCAGGTGCTTAGCATCACGCCAATCGGCTTGCCCACAACCAAGGCGACCATCACGCCAAACATTACGGTAAGTGAACCCGCATCGCTAAGGTCTACGCCGCCGAGGCTGACACCGGCGTTGGCCAAGGCAAACAGCGGCATCACGCCGTAGGCCACCCACGGATGGAGCGCCGCTTGCACGCGAATGACCGGTGGCAACAGTTCACGTTGAGCGCTGCGCAGTTGCTTGACCGGCTTAAGCAGGTCGTTGGAGTTGGCCGCATTGGCCTGTTGGCTCAGGTGGTTGAGTGCACGCATCGCCCGGTCCAGTGGGCGCTCTGTATCCGGGCGGGAAAACACCGGAGTCATCAAGCCCAATACCACGCCGGCGAGAGTGGGGTGTGCGCCGGTTTTCAGCAGGCCGAACCAGAGGATGGCGCCGGGTAATACATAGGCGAAGGCCGAGCCAATGCCGATCAGTTGAAACGCCAGCACCAACAGGATGCCTGCGCCAGCAATCACAAAGCCGATTGGCTCCAGGCCACCGGAGTAGAACAGGGCAATGATCAATACCGCAGCTATGTCGTCGATGATGGCCAACGCCAGCAGAAACACGCGCACCGACGGCGGAATCGATTTACCCAGCAGCGCCAGTACGCCCATGGCAAAGGCGATATCGGTGGCGGTTGGCACAGCCCAACCAGAACGCAGTGCGGGGTCGCTGTTGATTGCCAGGTAGAACAGCGCCGGTACCAGTACACCGCCCAGTGCGGCGGCCATTGGCAGGGTGGCAAGCTTGAGGGTGGCGAGGGCGCCTTCGTGAATCTCGCGGCGTATTTCCAGGCCCACCACCAGAAAGAACACGGTCATCAAACCGTCGTTGATCCAGAAATGCAGGGACTGGGAAATCTGCCAATCACCCAAGCCAATGCTCAGGGGCAGATGCCAAAGATGGTGGTAACTGTCGGCTGCCGGCGAGTTGGCCCAGACCAGGGCGATGGCAGCGGCGAGCATTAGCACGATGCCGCTGACGGCTTCGATATGGAGGAAATGCTCAAGGGCGCTAAAGGCTTTATCTGCTACGCGACGCGCAGCCGGAAGGGCCTTGTGGGAGAGGTGTCGGTTCATGGTCGCTCACTTAGTTCGACTGTGTGGCGGCCCGACCAACACAAAAAACCTGCCTGACTACCTAACCGCAGCCGCGACACCCGGGTGCAACCTTACACGCCGAGTGCGCCTATGGCCAGCCGCAGCGTTAATCAGGACGCCTGCTCGCTCTCCAGTTGTTTGAGCAATTGCTGTTTGGCACCCTTGAGGATGCGGTCGGACAGCTGTGGATCAGCCACGCTGCGCGACAACATCAGTGCGCCGACCAGCGTTGAAAGCATGGCAATACCTTGCTCGGTGGCATCCGGGCCTTGCAGGTGCTCGGCCATTTTCGTTACACGGCGCTCCACCATGGCGTCGGTGGTGGGGCTGGGTTGGCCGCGTTGGCCGAGTTCGGAACACAGCGTTGGCATGGGGCAGCCTTTGCCTGGGTTGGCGCGGTGACTAGCGCTGAGGTAGTGGCGGATAAAGGTCGCCAAAGGCTGCTCTTCTTCGAAGGTTTTATCGACGCTTACCTGCAACTGCTCGACGGCGGCATCCAGCGCCTGTTGAACCAGATCATCCTTGGATTTGAAGTGGGCATAAAAGCCACCATGGGTCAGTCCCAGGGCTTTCATCAACGGCTGCAAACCAGTAACGCCTACGCCGTCGCGGCGAAAGCGCTCGGCTGCTTCATTGATGATGCGTTGATGGGTTTGTGCCTTGTGGTCTTCTGAATAGCGCACGGCAACAACCTCCTATGACGTGAAATGCTGGGCGTAATTCTAACTCCATTAGCATGGGGCGGGGGGCGTAAAATCGGCCAGCGGTATGGGGCCGCTGTTTAGCGCATTTCCCGTGGGCCAGCTCGTTCGGGTTGGAGCGTATGCCTGTGCAGGTCTGGATTCCCGCCTGCGCGGGAATGACGGTGATTGCTGACGGGGCCGGGCTGTGTGCGCCATTCAGCGGGTGAGTGGCCACAGCATTCGTCGTCCCCGCGCAGGCGGGGACCCCGGTTTAAACAGCCTCAAGTAACGTCGCGACCCCTTGCCCACCGGCAATGCACTGGGTAGCGATGGCATAGCGGCCACCGGTGCGTTTCAGCAGTGCAGCCGCTTTGCCGGTAATCCGCGCGCCGGTAGCGCCCAGTGGATGCCCCATAGCCAGGGCGCCGCCGTCAATATTGACCTTGGCCATGTCCAGGCCCAACTCGCGTACGCAAGCAATGGACTGGCTGGAAAAAGCCTCGTTGATTTCCACCAGGTCGATATCGTTGATGCTCAGGCCTTCGCGTTGCAGAAGTTTATGAGTGGCGTGCAACGGGCCCATGCCCATGATTTCTGGCGGGCAACCCGCGACGGCGACAGCTTTTACCCGCGCCAGAATGTCGAGATTCCAGCGTTTGGCGAAGGCTTCGGTGCAGACAAACACCGCCGCAGCGCCATCCGTTAACGGCGAAGCCGTACCGGCGGTAACACTGCCACCGAACGCCGGTTTTAACGTGGCCAGCGCTTCGCTGTTAGTACCTGGGCGAATGCAGCCGTCTTCGCTGACCAGCCCTTCAGGCGTGACGATGGGTACGATTTCATCGCTGAAGTAACCCAGCTCGCGGGCTTTGGCTGCCTTGGCGTGAGAATCCACGGCCATCAATTCCTGCTCTTCGCGGCTGATGCCGTAAAGGTTGGCGACGTTTTCTGCCGTTTGCCCCATCGACATATACGCTTGCGGGAAGGTCTCCAGCAGACGCGGATTAGGCGAAATATTGAAGCCGCCCATGGGCACGCGGGTCATCGACTCGACGCCTGCGCAAATAAAAGCCTCGCCGGCACCGAGCAGAATTTGGCCTGCAGCGAAATGCACGCCGGTCATGGATGAGCCGCAAAAGCGGTTTACCGTGGCGCCGCCCAGAGTATCGGGCAGGCCGGCGAGAAAACTGGTGATACGCGCGATATTCATGCCTTGCTCGGCTTCTGGGTAGGCGCAGCCCATGATCAGGTCTTCGATCTCCCGCGGGTCGATATCCAGGCGGCCAACCAGTTCTTTCACCACTTGGGCGGCGAGGTCGTCGGGGCGCACATTGATCAGGCCGCCTTTACGGGCAAAGTGAAACGGCGAACGGGCGTAGCCGGCGATAACAATGGATTGCATGGTCGGTCTCCAGACGGCATCAGCCGTGCATATTCATGATCAAACAGGTGGTGGAAGCGGTGGCATAGAGCTTGTCGTCAACGTCGTACAGGCGTCCTTCGGCCAGTGCCGTGGAGCGCCCGACATGGATAATCCGCCCCTCCGCGCGCACCGGGCCGACGGCGGTGGTCAGCGCCCGCACGTAGCTGATGCGTAAATCGGTGGTGGTGTAGCCCTGGCCTTTGTTAAGCATGGTGTGAATGGCGCAGCCCAGGGCCGAGTCGAGCAAGGTGGCGATATAGCCGCCGTGCACCGTTCCCAGCGGGTTGTAGTGCATGTCCTGCGGCGAGCCCTGAAAAACGAAGTGGCCGGGGGTCCATTGGATGGGCGTCATATGCATCGGCACGTTGATCGGCGGTGCCGGTAATTGGCCGCTGCCGATGCCATCAAAGAACTCCTGCGGGCTCATGCTGGCTACTTCTTTAAGCGACAGGGTGCCGGGTGCAGCCATATGGGCGCGCATCTCCTGGGCATCCGCCAGCCAGGCCTGGATTTTCTCGTCGCGGGTTTGGCTACTCATAAGGCACCTCGTTTAAAACAATTGAACGCTCTGAAACAACGCCTACAGCCTAAATTACACTCGACATACAAACAATATGAAGGGTGTAATATAAGCGCCAAGGTGAGGGGCATAAGCGCCAATGCGTTGATCTGGCTGCTGCACACTTAATTTGCGTCTTTACTGCAAGGCGCATACACGCCAACCGTCTGCTGCGCACAGCACACCCTACGCCGCACCGCAGAATTTCGAGACAGAGGAGTAACGCATGAGCAATTACGACGTTGTGATCATCGGTGGCGGCCCAGGTGGCTATAACGCGGCGATTCGCGCCGGCCAGTTGGGACTGAAGGTTGCCTGTGTGGAAGGGCGGGAAACCCTCGGCGGTACCTGTCTGAATGTAGGTTGTATGCCGTCGAAAGCGCTGTTGCATGCTTCCGAACTGTACGACGCAGCCGTAGGCCCGGAATTCGCCAAGCTGGGCATTGAGGTAAAGCCCACGCTGAATCTGGCGCAGATGATGAAACAGAAAGACGAAAGTGTGACCACCCTGACCAAGGGCATCGAATTTCTCTTTCGCAAAAACAAAGCCGAGTGGATCAAGGGTTGGGGCCGCATCGACGGGCCGGGCAGGGTGGTGGTGAAGGCCGCCGACGGCAGCGAACAAGTGCTCACCGCTAAAGACATCGTGATCGCCACCGGCTCCGAGCCGACGCCGTTGCCGGGCGTAACCATCGACAACAAACGCATCCTCGACTCTACCGGCGCGCTGTCCTTGCCTGAGGTGCCTAAGCACTTGGTGGTCGTCGGCGCTGGGGTGATTGGTCTGGAGCTGGGTTCGGTTTGGCGCCGCCTGGGCAGTGAAGTAACGGTGGTGGAGTACCTCGATCGGATCTGTCCGGGGCTCGATGTGGAAACGGGCAAAACCTTCCAGCGTTCGCTGGCCAAACAGGGCTTTACCTTTAAGCTCGGCAGCAAGGTCAGCAGCGCCAAGGCCACTGCCAAAGGTGTGACGGTGGAGATAGAACCGGCGGCGGGCGGCGAAAAAGAAACACTTAAGGCCGATTACGTGCTGGTCGCCATTGGCCGCCGGCCGTTTACCCAAGGCCTGGGCCTGGAAACCGTCGGCATAACCCCGGATAAGCGCGGCATGCTGGAAAACCAAAAGCACCGCTCAGGCGTGCCCGGCATCTGGATTATTGGTGACGTCACCTCCGGGCCGATGCTGGCGCACAAGGCCGAAGACGAGGCGATAGCCTGCATTGAGCAGATCGTCGGCAAGGCTGGCGAGGTGAACTACGAGCTGATTCCCAGCGTGATTTACACCAAGCCGGAAGTGGCGGCAGTTGGTAAAACCGAGGAACAGCTCAAGGCAGAAGGGCGCGCCTACAAGGTGGGTAAATTCCCCTTTGCCGGTAATAGCCGGGCGAAGATCAATCACGAAAGCGAGGGTTTTGTAAAAGTGCTGGCTGATGAACGCACGGATGAAATCTTAGGCGTGCACCTGATCGGCCCGAGTGTCAGTGAGCTGATTGGCGAGTATTGCGTGGCGATGGAGTTTGCCGCGTCGTCGGAAGATATTGCGCTGACTTGCCACCCGCATCCAACCCGCTCGGAAGCGTTGCGCCAAGCGGCTATGAATGTCGATGGCTGGGCTATGCAGGCCTGATAGAGGCATCGACCCTGACCGCGCCGCGCCCGTTTTCGGGCGTGTCAATCGTCGGGGTCAATAATGCCTTCGCGCACGGCATACAGCACCAACCCTGCCACATCATGAATACGCAGCCGTTTCATGATCTGCGCGCGGTGCGCCTCTACCGTCTTCACGCTTAAGCCCAAGCCCTCGGCAATCAAGCGGGTGGTCACGCCGCGGCTAATCAAACGCAGAATCTCGATCTGCCGTTCAGTAAGACCCTGCTCCGCAGGACGCAGTCCAAGGTGGGCGCGCCCCAGTGCTTGTTCAATCACAGGCGCAGCAATGGCCGAGCTGAGGTAACGCTGGCCCCGGCCAACGGCATTTAGCGCCAGGTGCAATTCGTCGATGGCGGCATCTTTAAGCAGGTAGCCACGTGCGCCGTTTTCCAGGGCGGAAAACACCACATCAGCCTCAGCGTGCATCGATAGCATCAGCACTCTGGAATCTGGCGCAGCGCTTGCCAGTTCCAACAGCGCGTCCAGGCCGCTGAGGCCGCTCATGGTCACATCAAGAAGGATAATGTCCGGCCGCAATTGCTGCGCCATGTCCACAGCCTGGCGGCCATCTTCAGCCTCACCCACCACTTCATAACCAGGCAGAGAATTAACCATCGCCCGCACGCCCACGCGGATCAACGCGTGATCGTCGGCCAGCAGTAAACGGCACGTCATGGGGCGTGGCGCAGGTGCTTTAGGCAAGGTGATAAAAGAGGTGGCAAATGGATCATGGCAGACTCCTGTCAAGGCCGCCGCAGCGTACGCGGCAGTGCAATACAGAGCTCGACGTGGCTCTGCTTCCTTTAGCAGTGAGTGACGAATAGCGCGAAGGTTCGGCTGAACAGGCCTGCCGTTTATCTATCGTCACCCAGGGTGGTAACCATAGACGACTATCTGTCATCTTGCATAGTGGCCAAGTGATATCTTTTTATTGAGAGTGCCGTTCTAGAGCGGCTGAGGCGGGTTGTTTATGTGCTTCGCGCGTATTGGATGATCACTTTAGGCAGGTTGCCCAGGGCTTCGGTGCTCTGTGCTGCGTCCAAACGAATGGCTTCTTTGGGCATACCAAACACCACGCAACTGGCTTCGTCTTGCGCCACGGTGCGCGCGCCGGCTTCGCGCATGGTCAGCAGGCCACGGGCGCCGTCATCGCCCATGCCGGTCATGATGATGCCCAGGGCATTATGCCCAGCGTGTTTGGCCACGGAGCGGAACAGCACGTCGACCGACGGTTTATGACGGTTCACTGGTGGACCGTCGAGCACTTCAACAAAGTACTGCGCGCCGCTGCGTTTGAGCTGCATATGTTTGCCCCCTGGCGCCACCAGTGCCAGGCCAGGGCGTACACGATCCATATGCTTGGCTTCACGCACATCGATGGCGCATACGCTGTCCAGGCGTTGGGCGAAGGCAGCGGTGAATTTCTCCGGCATATGTTGAACGATGACAATGCCCGGGCACCCCGCAGGCAATTGTCGTAGTACGACTTCCAGCGCCTGGGTGCCGCCTGTCGATGTGCCGAGCGCGACCACCCGGTCGGTGGTGGTAAGCGTCGGCTTTTCCACCTGCTCGGCAGCAGGCGCAGCGTTAACGTGTTTAGCCAGCGTTGGTTTATCGGCTGTCGGTTTATCAGCGGCAGGTTTGGCGGGGGCATTGCGCGGCATGGTTTGCGGCTGGCTACGCGCTGCAATTTCAATCTGACGAATCAGCTCGCCTGAGAGCTGCTGCAAGCTGTCTTTAAGCCCGAGTTTGGCTTTGGTAAATACGCCTACCGCACCGGCCGCCAGGGCGTCCAGGGTTATGGCGGCGCCGGCTTCGGTCAGGGTTGAGCAGATAATCGACGGCGTCGGGCGCTCGGCCATGATTTTGCGCAGAAAGGTGATCCCATCCATACGCGGCATCTCTACGTCCAGCACCAACACGTCCGGCCACTGTTTGCGCATTTTGTCCAAGGCAAACAGCGGGTCGGCGGCCTGGCCGATCACTTCGATATTGGGGTGGCTCTGTAGGCAGGTGGTGAGCACCTGGCGCACCAACGCCGAGTCATCGACGATAAACACTTTGATCGGCCGGTTATGGGGCATGGGTGACGTCCATTATTTTTCTAACCGTTCAAATACAGAAGGGCGTAGGGCGCGCAAGGGCAGGTTGAAACCATGCAGGCTTTCGGCATGGCCGATAAACAGCAGGCCACCGGGGTTCAAACGCTCCACCAAGCGTTGGGTGATGGCGCGCTTTTCCTCTTGGGCGAAGTAGATCAGCACATTGCGCAGAAAGATCACGTCAAAGGGGCCCACGCCGTTGGGCAGTGGGCGCATCAGGTTGATCTCGGCAAAGGTCACGCGGTGGCGCAATTCCTGGCTCATGCGAAACAGCCCCTCGCTGTCTTCCACCCCGCGCAGGCAATGGCGTTTTAACCAGCCAGGGGGGAAGTTGTCGGCCTGTTCCATCGGGTAGGTACCGCGCCGTGCAGTGTCCAGCACGCGGCGGCTCAGGTCGCTGGCAAAGATCGACCAATCCGGGCTGCGTGAGCTTTGTGCCGCGACCATGGCCATGGTGAAGGCCTCCTGCCCGGAAGAACTGGCGGCGCTCCACATATGGATGGGCCGACGCTGTTTGCCTAGCCACTCGCCGAGTAATTGGAAGTGCTGAGGCTCGCGGAAAAAGTAGGTTTCGTTGGTGGTCAGTAGGTCGATCACCAGGCGCCGCTCGTCCTGTTCGGCGGGGTTGTTGATGATCTGGATGTACTCGGCGTAACTGTTGAGCTGCAAGGCACGCAAACGGCCCATCAAGCGCCCAGCCATCATGGTGCGCTTGGTGTCGGTCATGCGAATGCCCGATGCCTGCAGCATCATTTGCTGCAGGCATCGAAAGTCGTTGTCGGTGAGTTTGGGCAGGCCCGCTGTATGCATCAGCTGGCCTGCCGGGCGATGCTCAACTGGCGTATATCGTCCAACGACAGCACCCGACGTACATCCAGCACAATGGTAAAACCACGCTCATCGCGGGCCATGCCGGCGATAAAGTCGGTGTTGATGCCGGCGCCAAACGGCGGCGCCGGCTCCACCGTTTCGGTGTCGATATCCAGCACCGCGTCGACGGCATCTACTACCAGGCCAATGCGCTGCTCCTGCTCGTCCAGGTGCAGTTCGATAATCACAATGCAGGTGCGCTTGTTGGCGATGCTCAGCGGCATACCAAAACGCGCTGCCAGGTCTAGCACCGGCACTACGTTGCCGCGCAGGTTGATCACGCCATGGATAAAGCTCGGCATCATCGGCACGGTGGTGATTTGCCCGTACTCGATAATTTCCCGGACCAGATCAATCGGCAACGCATAGCGCGCGTCACGAACCCGGAACGACAGGTGTTGCACGCTACCGCTCTCGGTGG
>NZ_JBBNAH010000731.1:0-4047 GCF_037994325.1 Pseudomonas sp. | reverse complement strand
GGTTATTAATGAGTTTTTACCCTGCGGATATGACGGAAGTTAGTTGGCTGAAATTATCTGATTTATTGGCTGGATGGCTCTAAAGCGCTGGTTTCAGGCTGATCGTGGGTGCGCGAATTTTCCGGGTTTATGCGTCGTTGAACGTGGCGATTGAAGTAGAAAAGTTGTAACAAGTGGTCAGGTTTTTAGCGGTCGGTAGTTGGCGCTATAGATTGTGAAAGTGTCGTGATCTGAACATTGCCAAGTTGCTATACATGGGGGAATGCATGGGGCTCAGGTTTTCGGGGCCATGGGTAACTTGGCGTGTGCTGCGGATTGCATCTCCCAGCACCACAGACTGAGTGAGCGGATGGCCACTGCCGAGCAGTAGGTGGCTATTCCAGCTCAACCCATTTGAAAGACGCCCGGGCACTGGTGCGGGTGCTATGCCGACACTTTCATTTCAATGGGGAATACAGATGAGACTGAAACACACCGGATTAGCCCTGGCCGTGGCCAGCGCCTTGTCGATGTCGGCCGTAAATGCTGGCCAGGCAGACTCCAAGGGCTTTGTTGAAGACAGCACGCTAAACCTGATTTCGCGCAACCTGTACTGGAACATGGATCGCCATGACACCGGCACAGCGGATAACCGTGAGTGGGGCCAAGGCTTCCAGCTGGACTATGTCTCTGGTTTTACCCAGGGCACCGTTGGTTTTGGTGTGGACATGAGCGCCTACGCCGGTATCAAGCTCGACAGCGGCAGTGGCCGCGCCGGTTCGAAAATGCTGCCGAGCAATTCCAGCGGCGACAGCGAGGATGATTTCTCCTCCCTGGGCGGCGCGGTAAAGATGCAGCTCTCCAATACCGTTCTGAAATACGGCGACCTGCGTCCCTATAACCCGGTTATCGCCGTGGCGGACGCGCGCCTGGTGCCGGCAACCGCTACCGGTTTCCAGCTGGACAGTGCCGAAATCAAGGGCCTGAAAATCGACGCCGGTCATTTCACCTCGTCCAAAGACAACAACCAGTCCGGTAGCCATGACGGCTTTTACGCCGGCTACGCGGGTAAAGAGGGCGGCGATGTTGATTACGTTGGCGCCGCTTATAGCATCACCGACAGCCTGAGCGTCACTGCCTACGCGTCGCGCTATGAAGACCTGTGGAAGCAGTACTACGGTAACGGCAACTACGTGCTGACCCTGAACGACGAACAGTCCCTGAGCTTTGACTTCAACATTTACCGCACCTTGGACGAAGGCAAATCGCTTGCCGGCGACATCAACACCACCGCGTGGTCGTTTGCTACCGGTTATACCTTTGGCGCGCACACCCTGACCCTTGCCTACCAGAAGATTCATGGCGACACGCCGTTTGATTATCTGGTGCTCGGCGGCGGCGTCTTCCAAGACTCCATCTACCTGGCCAACTCCATGCAATTGGTGGACTTCAACGGTCCGGAAGAGCGTTCCTGGCGTTTGGGTTACAACCTGAATATGGCCACCTACGGCGTACCGGGTCTGACGTTCTATGCGGGCTACACCAAAGGCGACAACGTGGAAGGCGACCGCATCGAAGCGGGCAGCCCATACGCTTACTACGCTGACAACGAGAAACACTGGGAGCGGGATATCTCGGTGAAGTACGTCGTGCAGAGCGGCCCGGCCAAGGACCTGTCGTTCCGTGTACGTCAGGCGACTCACCGTATTTCCGGCACCTCGGACGCCAACTCGGATCAGGTTCGTTTTATCGTCGAGTACCCGCTCAGCATCTTGTAAGCCCTGCGTAACCAAACAATACGCCGTCGTCCCCGCGCAGGCGGGGACCCAGAATCTTCAGGGAAATAGAATTTCCTGCCCAATCCTGGATTCCCGCCTTCGCGGGAATGACGGTGTGTGATGTGAACGCTGTCTTTAACCCGGATCACGGAAGTTCGGGTGACGGCCGCTGACGGCTACCGATGTTTTTGTCGCCGTGGCGATATCAATCCCTTCACTGGCCACCTCGGCCAAAAAGTCGATCTGCTCCGGCGTGATCACGTAGGGCGGCAGGAAGTACACCACGCTGCCCAACGGCCGCAGCAACGCTCCCCGCTCCAGCGCATGCTGGAACACCTTCAAGCCGCGCCGCTCCTGCCAGGGGTACGGGGTCTTACTGGCTTTGTCTTGGACCATTTCAATCGCCAACACCATGCCGGTCTGCCGCACCTCGCTGACATGGGGGTGGTCGACCAAATGCGCGGTGGCGCTGGCCATGCGTGCGCTCAGGGCTTTGTTGGCTTCAATGACGTTGTCTTGCTCGAAGATATCCAGAGTCGCCAACGCCGCCGCACAGGCCAGCGGGTTGCCGGTGTAGGTGTGCGAATGGAGGAAGGCACGCAGGGTTTGGTAGTCGTCGTAGAAGCCTTGGTAGATCGTCTCGCTGGTCAGCACGGCGGCCATCGGCAGGTAACCGCCAGTGAGGGCTTTGGACAGGCACAGGAAGTCCGGCGCGATACCAGCCTGCTCGCAGGCGAACAGGGTGCCGGTGCGACCAAAGCCGACGGCAATTTCGTCGTGGATCAGGTGCACGCCATAGCGGTCGCACGCTTCGCGTAGCAGCTTGAGGTACACCGGGTGATACATGCGCATACCGCCGGCGCCCTGAATCAGCGGCTCGATAATCACCGCCGCCACGTCTTGGTGATTCTCCGCCAGCGCCTGTTCCATATGGCCAAACATCAGGCGCGAATGCTCCTCCCAGCTCACCCCCTCAGGGCGCAGGTAGCAGTCCGGGCTGGGCACCTTGATGGTGTCCATCAGCAGCGATTTATAGGTTTCGGTAAACAGCGCCACATCGCCCACCGACATCGCCGCAATGGTTTCGCCGTGGTAGCTGTTGGTCAGGGTGATAAAGCGCTTTTTCTGCTCCTGGCCGCTGTTGCGCCAGAAGTGAAAGCTCATCTTTAGCGCCACTTCAATGCCGGATGAACCGTTGTCGGCGTAGAACACCCGGTCGAGCCCGGCCGGGGTGAGTTTCACCAAGCGTTCGGATAACTCGATCACCGGCTGATGGCTAAAGCCGGCGAGGATCACGTGTTCCAGTTGGTCGACCTGGTCTTTGATGCGCTGGTTGATGCGCGGGTTGCAGTGACCAAACACATTCACCCACCAGGAACTCACCGCATCGAGGTAGCGCTTGCCGTCGAAGTCTTCCAGCCAGACGCCTTCGCCGCGCTTGATGGGCACCAGTGGCAATTGCTCGTGGTCTTTCATCTGCGTACAGGGGTGCCAAAGCACCGCCAGGTCGCGTTGCATCCACTGATTGTTCAGGCTCATGTGCAAACTCCAAGGCATTCGAGGCAGCTGTACAGACGCAGGCCCGCTAGGTGCGAGGCACGCCGTGCTGGCAAACAGGGGCGCCAGCCTATGCAATGGGCCGCCTGGGAACAACGGGCAATCGCGAAAGCCCAGGTTTTACAGGCACTTGTCCGACGGGCTCCGCTGGTTCGGGGTACGGCCGTGGCGTATCCTGCGCGCCATCTAAAGTGTTCCGCTGCCTGCGGAGCCGGGTGAGGAGTAGGGCATGTTACGGACCGGTTTGCGCGCCTTGGCGCTGCTTGCGATGGGTGTGTTCAGCGTGGCTGCGCAGGCCGCCGATAAACTGGCCCCGGCTGCTGCTAAGCAACCGACGGCGATTGTGGTCGGTGGTGGGTTGTCCGGTTTGACCGCCGCCTATGAGTTGCAACAAAAAGGCTGGCAAGTGACGCTGCTGGAAGCCAAACCAAGCATCGGTGGTCGTTCCGGCCTGGCTACCAGCGAGTGGATCGGCGGCAAGAAAGTACAGCCGACCCTTAATAGCTACCTCGACACCTTCAAGCTGCAAACCCTGCCTGCGCCTGAGTTTGTGCGTAACCCCAGCTACCTGATCAATGGCGAGTATTTCAGCGCCGCCGATCTGGCCACCAAGCAGCCGGAAACCGCTGAAGGCTTGAAGCGTTTCGACAAAAGCCTGGACGACCTGGCCGCTTCGATCACTGACCCAATGAACCCGGCCGCCAACAACACCCTGTTCGCCCTCGACCAGATC
>NZ_JBBNAH010000730.1:0-1924 GCF_037994325.1 Pseudomonas sp. | reverse complement strand
AACAGGTACTGCGGACTTAAGTCAGACAAAGCTGTCGCCCTACTAGATATGCAGAATAAATTCGCGAACCAGCTTGCTGCCAAAGTACGCCAGCATCAGCAGGCAGAAGCCGGCCAGGGTCCAGCGGATGGCCTTGTGTCCGCGCCAGCCGCGTTGATGGCGGCCCCACAACAGCACCGCGAAGATCAGCCAGGCCACGCAGGCCAGGAAGGTTTTATGCACCAAGTGCTGAGCGAACAGGTTGTCCAGAAACAACCAGCCGGAAATCAGCGACAGGCTCAGCAGCGCCCAGCCGGCCCAGAGAAAACCAAACAGCAGGCTTTCCATGGTTTGCAGCGGCGGGAAGTTTTTAATCAGGCCCGAAGGGTGTTTGTGCTTGAGCTGGTGGTCTTGCAACAGCAGCAACAACGCCTGGAAGGCGGCGATGGTGAGCATGCCGTAAGCCAGAATCGACAGCAGAATGTGCACCACAATGCCTGGCTTCTCGATAATCACCGGCACCGTACCGGCGGGTACGAACTGCGCCAGCAACACCGTCAGGCAGCCCAGCGGCAAGAACAGCAGCAATAGGTTGAGCACCGGAATGCGCGCGCTGGCGACGATGGTCAGCAAAATGGCGGCATAGGAAATCAGGCTGGCGGCATTGAAGAAGTCCAGCGCCAGGCCGGCTTCGGCATGCAATTGAATAAACAGCGTGGCGCCATGGAACAACAGCGCCAGCAAAACCAGCGGGGCGAGCACACGTTTGGAGGGCACCGTGCGCTTGGAAAGGCGCAGGCCTTGATAAACAGTAGCGCCTATATAAAGAGAGGCGGCAGCGAGGCTAGGCAGCAGAGGGTGCATAAGTCCGTGTAAGGCGAGCCCGAAAGGGCGAGAGTGTGGCATAAAACGCGCGTTTCACGAAAGACCGTAGGCGGTGTCGGCATGGAGATCTCTCCGCTATAATCGCGCGCTTGCCGCAAGCTCAACCCGGCGCCAGACCGCCTGAAAGGAACGCGCATGTTCGAAAATCTAACCGATCGCCTCTCGCAGACGCTGCGCCATGTCACCGGCAAGGCCAAGCTCACCGAGGACAACATCAAGGACACCCTGCGCGAAGTGCGCATGGCCTTGCTGGAAGCCGACGTCGCGCTGCCGGTGGTGAAAGACTTCGTTAACAAAGTCAAAGAACGCGCCGTCGGTACTGAAGTATCGCGCAGCCTGACCCCCGGTCAGGCGTTCGTGAAGATCGTCCGTCTGGAGCTCGAAGAGCTGATGGGCGCGGCCAACGAAGATTTGGCCTTGAATTCCACCCCGCCTGCCGTGGTGTTGATGGCCGGTTTGCAGGGCGCCGGTAAAACCACCACTGCCGGCAAGCTGGCGCGCTTTCTTAAAGAGCGCAAAAAGAAAACCGTCATGCTGGTGTCCGCCGACGTCTACCGTCCGGCCGCGATCAAGCAGTTGGAAACCCTGGCCAACGATATCGGCGTAACGTTCTTTCCGTCCGATATCACTCAGAAGCCAGTGGCGATTGCCGAAGCGGCAATCAAAGAAGCCAAGCTGAAATTTATTGATGTGGTGATCGTCGACACCGCCGGCCGTTTGCACATCGATGATGAAATGATGGCCGAGATCAAGGCCGTGCACAGCGCGATCAACCCGATCGAAACGCTGTTCGTGGTTGATGCCATGACCGGCCAGGACGCGGCCAACACCGCCAAGGCCTTTGGCGATGCGCTGCCGCTGACCGGTGTGGTGCTGACCAAGGTCGATGGTGACGCCCGTGGCGGTGCCGCCCTGTCGGTACGCGCCATCACCGGCAAGCCGATCAAGTTCATCGGTATGGGCGAGAAGAGCGAAGCGCTCGATCCGTTCCACCCTGAGCGTATCGCCTCGCGCATCCTCGGCATGGGCGACGTGCTCAGCCTGATCGAGCAGGCCGAAC
>NZ_JBBNAH010000729.1:0-4450 GCF_037994325.1 Pseudomonas sp. | reverse complement strand
GCTTTGGACGGTGTAGGCCAGCTCGGATTCGCGCCCCCATTCCTTGCCATCGGTGACGGTGCCGGAGTGCACGTTGTCGCCGCTGATATAGCGGTTCATCAGGGTCAGGCCGGGTACGCCAACGGCGGCAAAGTTGTAGTCGTGGCGCACTTGCCAGGAGCGTTCCTGGGCGTTGTCGTAGCTGGAGTTGTAGCTATCGTTGGCCAACGTTCCGCCACTGGTGCCGTTGACGCGCATCCAGGCGGTGTCGCCGGTGAGTTTTTGCAGGCCAACATAAAAGATGCTGCCGCCGTATTTGGCCGAGAGCAGGCCAAAGGCGGTTTTGTTGTCCATGTCGCCAGCCAGTTGGCTGCCGTCTTCTTTGCCGATGAAGTAGCCAAGGTTGGCGCCCAGGGTCCAGTCGCCGACCGGCTGGCTGTGCAGCAGGTTGAAGTATTGCTGGTGGTAGATGTCTTCCAATTCGGCGTACCACACGCCAACGGTGGTGCGCTTGTCGTTAAAGCTGTATTCGCCGCCAGCAAAGTTAAAGCGGTCGGAGGTGAAGGCCGCTTTGCCGAACATGCTCATGTCTTCCATGCTCGCGTCGTTGCGCGGGCTGTTCTGCCGGAATTGACCGCCGTACAGGGTCAGGCCGGTGATTTCCTGCGAGGTAACCTGGCCACCACGGAAGGTTTGCGGCAGCGAGCGACCATCATCGGAACGCAGAATTGGCAGCACCGGCATCCACTCGCCGACCTTCAATTCGGTGTTGGAAAACTTGGCTTTGGCCGCTACGCCCAGGCGGCCAAAGTTGTCGGCAGGGCGGCCGTCATCGTGGATCGGCAACAACTGCGTGCCGCCAGTGCCTTTGCCGCCGTCGAGTTTCTGCGAGTAGGTGCCCAGCACGTCCACACCAAAGCCCACCGGGCCTGGGGTGTAGCCGGATTTCACGTCGAGAATAAAGTTTTGCGTCCACTCTTCGGCCTTGTTCTGCGGGTTCGCCGCACTGGGGTAGGCCGGGTTGGTGAAGTTGCGGTTGAAGTAGGCGTTGCGCAGATTAAGCGTGGCCTTGGTGTCGTCGAAGAAGCCTTCGGCATGGCTCAGTGGGCTGAAACCCGCGACGGCCAGGGCGATCAGAGTCAGGGAGCGAGCAGGGCGCAGCGAGCCCTTGGGGGACGAAGTGTTGAGCATCGAGGTAGACCTTTTTTGTATTTATCGGTCATCGGAATCGCCACGCGATCAGCGCCGCAGGCGTTCAATGTGAGGTGCATAGTGAAAGTTGCGAGGAGAGGGTTCAATTCGATAATCGCCATTTCGTGCGTTTATCGAACAGTAATTAACCAGGTAGTACATTCGTGCTCTGCGCGGTCACGTTCTATAGTCCGGCGGCCGGTAAGCTGTTCTAACGTTTATACCGCCCGCCCATTTTTGAGATCCGCATGAGTCTGCCCAGCTCTCCGCTGTCCACCGCCCAGCAGCCGTTTCGCGGCATTTTGCTGATCCTGCTGGCGACCTTTCTGTTTGCCAGCCATGACGCCTTGTCCAAATACCTCTCCGGTTTTTACCCGGTGGTGATGGTGGTGTGGGCCCGTTATGTGGTGCACACCTTGTTGATGGCGGGGATCTTTCTGCCGCAGTCGGGCTTGCGCGTGTTGCGCAGTAAACGCCCCGGTTTGCAGCTGTTGCGCGCGGTGTGTTTGCTCGGTACCAGCCTGCTGTTTACCACCGGTATTCGCTATATCCCGTTGGCGGAAGCGACGGCGGTGAACTTCCTGGCGCCGTTGTTGGTGACGGCGTTGTCGGTGCCGCTGCTGGGTGAGCGCGTGAGTAAAGGCCAATGGGCCGCGGTATTGGTGGGCTTTTCCGGGGTGTTGGTGATCGTGCATCCGGGCGGCGAGTTGTTTACCCCGGCGGTGCTGTTGCCGTTTGGTTCGGCGCTGTGTTTTGGCGTGTACCAAATCCTTACGCGCATTCTTGCCAGTGTCGACAGCCCAACCACCAGCAACTTTTTTGCCGGGTTATGCAACACGTTGTTGGTGAGTTTGCTGGTGCCGTTTTTCTGGCAAGTGCCGACCTGGGGCCATGGCTTGCTGATGGTGGCGCTGGGCACCTGTGGCATGACCGCGCACCTGATGTTGACCCAGGCGTTTCGCTTTGCGGCTCCGGCATTGCTGGCGCCGTTTGGTTACTGCCAGATTGTGTTTGCCGGGCTGCTGGGCTTTGTGTTTTTTGCCCATACGCCATCGCTGAGCGCGTTGCTCGGCATTGCGATTATTTGCCTGAGTGGCTTGGCGGCGGCGTGGCTGCAGAAGCGACGATAAATTTTCCAGCGCCGCAAAAAAAAGAGGCCGAATTTTTCGGCCTCTTTTTTTGCGAAGATTTTGACCGTTAATGCACGTCCGGAATCTTGCGTGGCGCCATAAAGTACAGCCAGGTCAGGGCCAGGAAATACATGGTTGGGATCAAGGTAAACAGCACGGCGTAGTTGTTGTTGGTGACGGTCAGTACATAACCGACGATCTGGGTCATAAACATACCGCCAACCGCTGCGCACATGCCGCCAAAGCCAAACACGGTGCTCATCATGTGCTTGGGCGTGAAGTCCATGACCAGGCTCCAGATGTTCGCCGTCCAGGCTTGGTGCGCCCCCACGCCGAGGGCGATGGCCAGCACGGCAATCCACAGGCTGCTGGCATGCGCGGCAAACACCACGCAGACAATCGTGCAGGCAAATACCAGCATCGAGGCCAGCCGCGCTTTGATCGGGTTAACGCCACGGCCAATCAGCCACGACGACAACACGCCGCCACCAATGCTGCCGAAGTCAGCAGTCAGCCAGATAAGGATCAGCGGAATACCCATCTGCGACACGCTGATGCCCAGGTTGTATTGCTGGTTTAGAAACGGCGGTAACCAGTACAGGTAGAACCAGAACACCGGCGCGGTCATGGAGAAGGCGATGGCGAAGGCCCAGGTGCCGCGCATACGCAGGATTTCACGCAGCGGAACGCGTGCTTGAGCGGGCTCGTTGCTGTGCTGGATATAGTCCAGCTCGCTTTGCTTAACGGTTGGGTGATCTTCCGGGTTGAAGTATTTCAAGCCCCAGAACACCAGCCAGATGGCGCCCAGGCAGCCCATGCTGACAAACACCGCTTGCCAGCCCCACGCCACCAAAATCAGCGGCAACAGTGCGGGGGTGAGCATGGCGCCAACGTTGGTGCCGGCGTTAAAGATGCCGGTGGCCACCGCACGCTCACCGGCTGGGAACCAGATACGCGCCGTCTTCACGCAGGCCGGGTAGTTGGCTGCCTCGGTGAGACCGAGAATAAAGCGGCAGACCATAAAGCCAACCGCCGAGGTGGCCAGGCCATGGGCGCCGGTGGCCAGGCTCCACAACAGCACGGCAAAGAAGAAGGCGCGCTTGACGCCGACGCGGTCGATAAAGCGCCCTTGCAACAAGAAGCCGATGGCGTAACCGACCTGGAACCAGAAGTTGATATTGGCGTAGTCCATCGCCGTCCAGCTCATCTTCTCGGCGAGTACGGGTTGCATCACGCCCAGGGCGGCGCGGTCGATGTAGTTCAGGGTGGTGGCAAAAAATACCAGAGCGAGCATGCCCCAGCGGGTTTTACCCACGGCCATGGCGCCGCGAATTTTGTCGCCGATACCGGCATGGGGCGTGGCCGTTTGCGCGGCAGCGGGGGTGCTATTGGACTGAATCATGGGTGTGGCCATCCGTTCAAAGACTGCAAGGCAGTCGCGACTTCGACTCGGGACAGGCAGCGTGCGTTACGGCTCAGACCACAGGTGGCCGGAGGTGGGTAACGCGACAGGAGCCTGAAGCGTTGGGCAGCTTAGGCGCGGGAAGAACCCGGTCTAAGTGTTAGCGCTAGGCTCAGTGATAACGGTGGCGGGGCGAGGTAAGCGGTAGTCAGCATGAGGGTGTACCCGTTTTTTGAAATTGTTATGGTCTGCAGCATTGGGTTTGGTCTGTAGCGATTGCACTGCATCGGCCACTTTTGTAACGGCATGCACGGCGAGATGACCGATGAAGCGATTGCAATGTGGAACTGATGGTGGGAGCTGGCGAAAAAATCGTCAATTCGATAACCGGCCTTTTGTTCGATAATCGAACACAAAACTAACTGGTTCGTACAAAATTCTTTTCGCATTAAACACGATGGCGAATACTCCATGCACCCCTGATCCGCATCGGGCTCCTGACAACGTTGCCCTAGATGCCCCGACATGCCGCCTGCCCAGGCGCGCTTATAAAACAGGAGCACACGCATGCAACGTTCGATTGCCACCGTTTCCTTGAGCGGTACCCTGCCGGAAAAGCTTGAAGCCATTGCTGCCGCCGGTTTTGACGGGGTGGAAATCTTCGAAAATGACTTGCTCTACTACGCCGGCAGCCCGCGGGAAATCCGCCAGATGTGCGCCGACTTAGGTATAGCCATCACCCTGTTTC